>JAGDCJ010000038.1 GCA_017958565.1 Opitutales bacterium | reverse complement strand
TCACGCTTCTTGCGCTTTTTGGGATGGACTGTGGAAAAACATCGGTATAATTTTAGGCTTAGGCATCGGGGCGAATGCGATGTTTTATTGCCTGCTAAAAGCGTTTACCTACATGGATGCTTCTGCCTTAGCGCCTTTTCAATACTGTGATTTTATTGTGTCTGCGATGATGGGCTATCTTTTTTTTGGAGAAACGTTAACCGTAGCAACGTGTTGCGGTTTTGCCATTATCGCTCCTTGTGCACTTTTTTTAACCTATCAAGAAAGTAAAAGATGAAAAATCAAATGCATATCTCGTCAGAAGGAATTGGAGAAGGGCATCCGGATAAGGTGGCGGATTATATTTCCGATTCGATTTTAGATGCTTGTTTGGAGCAGGATTCATCGTCTCATGTTGCATGCGAGACGCTCGTAAAGTCAAACTGCGTAGTGGTTGCGGGAGAAGTAACCACGAAGGCAAAATTTCATACCAATGCGGTGATTCGTCAAGCGATTCGGGATATAGGTTATACTTATCCAGAGATGATGTTTGATGCGGATAAAGTATTCATTATGAATTTGTTGACGAAGCAGTCGCCTGAGCTCAATGATACGGTTCTCAAAAAGGGGGAAGAGGTGAAAGAAGTGGGTGCAGGGGATCAAGGGTTTTTTTTCGGTTATGCCTGTAATGAAACGGACGAATTGATGCCTTCTTCCTATTTGTTGGCGCAAAAAATCGCTCAGAAATTATCGCAGGAGCGAAAAGAAAATCATGTGAATTGGTTGCGTCCGGATTGTAAAACTTTGGTGACAATGCGCTACAATGGATGGGAACCGATCGAGATCGAGAATATCGTGATTGCAACCCAACACAGCGAAGCGGTTTCGCAAAAAGAAATTGCTGCCTTTTGCCGCGATCGAGTCATTCCAGCGGTTATTCCAGCGAAATGGTTAACGAAAAACACGCAATATTACATCAATTCAAGCGGTAGCTTTCTGTTGGGTGGTCCGGAAGTCGATACGGGATTAACCGGCCGAAAGATTATTGCCGATACGTATGGTGGATGGGCGCACCATGGCGGTGGGGCATTTTCCGGGAAAGACCCAACCAAGGTTGATCGTTCGGGTGCTTATTTTTGCCGGTGGGTTGCGAAAAATATCGTAGCGGCAAAATTAGCTGATCGAGTGGAGGTTCGGTTGGCATACACGATTGGCGGAACCCACCCGATTCATTACGATTTAACAACGTACGGAACGGAGCATTGCGATTTAGAAAAGTTGCATGAAGGAGTGAGACAAGTGTTCGATGGTCGCGTCGCTGCGATTATTGAAAAAATGGATTTGCGCCGTCCGATTTATCGTCGATCGACCCAATTTGGGCATTTTACAAAGCCGGACTTGCCTTGGGAGCAAACGAACCGTGTAGATGAGCTGAAACGTTGCTGCCGGTAGTTGCGATAAGGTAAGTTTTCGTTTCTTGTAAAAGAAAGCGATTACGTTTTGTGGATTTTTTGCAAAATTTTCATTCTTTTGTCTCGGAATTACCTAGCAGTCAAAAGGGAAATTTTGTAGAAAAGCTGTGCGTACAAGTTGCTCGTCCGGAAGAATCTTTTTTGCATGTTCTTTCTCGGAAAATTGATATTCAAAGGCAAGTGTTTGTTGCGTATGACCAAGAGAAAGATTTAAAAAACACATCGGATGAAACGATCGATGCAAACCAATGGTTGCGCGTCCTTTATTTGTTGACGTATTTCTTTTGGCAATCCAAAGAGGTAGGGATTCGATACAAAGCATTCAATACCTTGTGCAAAGTGCGTGATCTTTTGCCAGAATCCTGCTTATCAAATGCGATGATCCAGCAGGGATGGGAGGAAATCAGCAAGCAAGTGTTATGAATGTGTTGGATTGTACCCTTTTGGCGTATGAAGGGCCCATCTTTCGCGCTTATTTGTCGGTTTTGAAGCAACTGGGTTACAAGGTAAAGCGGGTGGTCAAATTATACAATGGGCATCATCGATGGCCTTGGATTCCGAATGGTTTGAAACAGGCTTATTGTGCGAACAAAGAAGCGTTAGAGCACAATTTTTACCCGCAACAGTTTTTAAAAAACGCTGCGCTTTCTCGATCCATTTGTCAACCGATTGTGAAAAAATACGCGTTGCCGGCTGATTTTTTTGAAATTTTTGGGAAAAAGAATCTTTTTACCGATTCGTATGCCGAAGAATGCATCTATTGCGATTTCGAAGACGATGGGTGGAAAAGTGAACGATTGTTCACTTTGTTGCAATCCTTCGGTCCGGAAACGTATTTGTTTACCGGTGGCGGCTTGGTTCCTCGTCGAATGTTAACGCTGCCGGGGACGGAATTTGTGCATGTCCATCCTGGTTTTTTACCCTATACGCGTGGTGCAGATGGAATTTTGTGGTCGATTGTGACACGCGGAAAGCCAGGCGCTTCCTGTTTTTACATGGTGCCGCAATTAGATGCAGGCAATGTGATTGCTGCTGAAGAATTTGAGCCGGTGGTTTTTCAAAAGCCGGTTCATTCAGATTATAAAACCCTCTATCGATTGATTTTTGCCTTTTACGATCCTGCCATTCGCGCATTATGTTTCAAGCATGTGTTGGAACAATTTGGTACCTTGAAACATTTGCCAAACGTTCCACAAGATACGAAAAAAGGAATCGTTTTTCATTTTATGCATGAAATGTTACAGCAATTGGTTTTTCGCCGCATGTTCGTATAAGAAGATTCGCTGGAGGTTCTGTAAAAAATTTTCAAATTTATTTCTGTTTCTTAGGAAGAATTTTCATTGACGGAAAACCCGCAAAAAATACCATAAAAGCGGTACGCATGGTCAATGATGAAAGGGCAGACGCTTCCAATCAAGAAGATTTAGAGTGGTTAGAGCGCTTTCAATCAGGCAATGTTCGTGCGTTTGATTTTTTTGTCCGAAAGTATCAGCGGCGATTGTATGCGATTTTGTACAACATGACCAGTTGTAAGGAAGACGCCGCGGATTTGTTGCAAGAAACGTTTGTGAAAGCTTTTCGTGCGTTGGGAAATTTTAAGGGTCAATCGCGTTTTTATACGTGGTTGTATCGAATTGCAATCAATACGGCCTTAAATTTTTTGGAGAGCCACAAAAAAAGATCGGCTTTTCGCTTGGAATCCTGGAGTGATGAAGGAAAAGTAGCGGATTTTTTAATGATCGATAAGAGTGTCCTTGCTGGCGATCGAAGCATTTTGTTAAATGAATTAAAAGAAAAATTGAACGAATCGTTACAAAAGTTGTCTCCTATACATAGGACGGTGGTTATTTTGTTCGAAATAGAAGGAATGAGCCATGCAGAGATTGCAAAAACATTGCATTGTTCGGAAGGGACCGTGCGTTCGCGCTTGCATTATGCAAAAGAACAATTAAAACAATTCTTGTCGGAT
>JAGDCJ010000037.1 GCA_017958565.1 Opitutales bacterium | reverse complement strand
ATGTATGAAATATGCAAGAAGTTCAGGTAGCTATTGAGTCGTTTCCTTCATATTGGAGGTTGATAGAAGAAAAGAGGAACTTATCGTTGCTCGATCTCGTGCGAATGGGGCAACAATCCACGCTCTTCAAGCGTATCCACGAGGCGAGCTGCTCGATTATAGCCGATTTTTAGGCGGCGTTGTAGTAGAGAAGTAGAAATGCGATCGGCGGTTCTAAGAATGTCGATGGCTTGTGGCAGCAACGGTTCCTCTTCATTAGAAGCAAGCGCCAAGTGATTTTCTTCTTCCTCCGCATCCGTCTCTTGTTCCGTCATCTGCTGAAATGCTTTGTCGAAAATGGGCTCGCCGTTGCATTTCAAAAATTCCACTAAGTGGTTGATTTCGTCGTCGGATACCCAAGCGCCTTGAGCACGAATCAGTTGAGAAGCGCCGGGTGGGACAAACAACATATCGCCTTTCCCGATTAAACTGTCTGCACCACCTATGTCCAAAATGGTTCGACTGTCTACCTTTGAAGCGACTTTGAAAGCGATGCGGCTGGGTAAGTTTGCTTTAATAATACCGGTAATGACATTGACGGATGGGCGTTGAGTGGCAATAATGAGATGAATTCCCGCTGCGCGAGCCAATTGTGCCAAGCGTGCGATGCTAGTCTCAATATCGCCTGGGGCGACCATCATCAAATCGGCTAACTCGTCGATAATACAAACAATGTAGGGCAAATGTTGGTCGGAATGTTCTTCGGAAGGTTGTGCGCATTTTGCGTTGAAGGTAGCGATGTTGCGTGCGCCGTAACGAGCAAAGAGTTGGTAACGGCGTTCCATTTCCCCAATAAGCCATTTTAAAGCATTCGGTACACGCTTGGGGTCCGTTACAACCGGAATAAGCATGTGAGGTAAGGCATTGTAAATTTTCATTTCGACGATTTTCGGGTCCACCATGATAAACCGCAAATTTTTAGGCGTTTCTCGAAACAGGAGCGAGGCGATGATTGCATTGATGCAAACGGTTTTCCCAGACCCAGTCGAACCGGCAATCAATAAGTGCGGCATTTTGGTTAAATCGGCCACGATCGGTTTTCCGGTCACTTCTTTCCCAAGCACAATGGGGATTTCTGCATCCGATTGTTCCCAGGCTTTGGAGGCTAAAATTTCGCGTAGGCAAACCGGAAGCGGGTTTTTGTTGGGAACTTCAATGCCGACGCATCCTTTTCCGGGTACCGGCGCTTGAATACGAACCGACAATGCTTTTAATCCCAAGGCGATGTTTTTATCCAGAGTCGTGATTTTTTCCACGCGAACCCCACGTGCGGGCGTGACTTCGTAGCGTGTAATCACAGGGCCCGACTGAATCGTTTCCACCTTTACTTCCACCCCAAATTCAGCCAGTTTTTGCACCAAATCCTTTGCGGTTTCCATATAATCTTCCGTGTTGGCATTTTGCACAACCGGCGGTGGATCCTCCAATAACTGCAAAGAAGGTAGTTGGTAAGAACCAGAGCGGGAGGGCATTTTTTCGGTTGCTTTTTCAAGGGTTTCGCTTGCAAGAATTTGGATCGAATGGGTAGGCTGCTTTTCGAGAGAAGAAGGGGAGAAAGAAGAGGCTTTCTTTGTAGTTGAGACCGAACGGTCATCCGTTGGTTCGTGAGGATGATAGGAAGCGGATGCCAAGTTTTCCGGCACCGTTGTTTCAGAAGGCTGAAGGATTGTTTGGGTGCTGTCCGAAGGAGCATCTTGCTTCTGTCGAAACCATAAGCGCGAAAGTCGTTTACCGATTTTTTTGAAGACAAAGAAGAAAAATTTTCCGACAAACCCAAAGGGGATCTTTGGCAATTTCCCTTTCCAAATGCGCCAACCGATTTTGGCGCAAAACCGGCATAGCATGCGAAAACACCAGCGCAAGAATCCGGTAATGCTGCGGATCATTCCTCCCACGCTGGAAAGGCTAAAGAAGATGCAAAAGCAGGTGATGGGAAATAGCAGCAGACCGCAGCCGATCGTTCCGAAGGTTTTGGCAAAGCATTGCTGAAATAGTTCATTTCCTACAATTCCTCCTTTCCCGGCAGAATAAAAGTGATACTGCGGATCGATCCAATGAATCGATTGCAAAAATGACAAAAAACTGCTTCCAAACAGCAGTGATAAGAAAAAGTACAAAAGATTTTTTCGCCCCATGTGGTTGGCGGATCCAATGAGGGAATGAAGGCTTACCCACAAAGTGTACAGTGGCAACCACCACACCATCGCTCCGAACCATCGGCAAGCGTAAAAACAAAAATACATTCCAGCGAAACCGAAACGGCTTTGTTTTGAAAGGGCGGAAGAAACTTGGTAAAAATGCGAGCGTTCCGGTTGATAATCCCATAACGCTAACAGCATGAAAAGCCCGAGCAAAATTCCCATGAATCCACAAACTGGATGAGAAGAAGTTACCCCAACATTTTCTTTGGACATAAATGGTTATGATTAAGCTGGCACATTTTCGGGATCGAATCAACCGATTTCCCTTTTTTCGATCCGTTTGACTCTCTTTTTTATTGCTTCCGAGCTACATTTTTCGATAGGGTAGGCAAGATGAACGTTTTGCCATTTTCGATTGGGGACGATTTACAAAAAACACTCACGGAATTGGCGTTGGAATGTCCGCTTTTCGATCCAACCTTTGATCCAGAAATTCGCTTAGCGGAAGAACGATTTGGAGATTTTCAAGCGAACGGCATTTTGTCGTATTGCAAAAGAAACCAGCAAGATCCGCGCGCCGCTGCGCAAAGGTTATGCGATGCTTTGGGTGCGAACAACCCATCTTTTCAGGTAACCGTTGCGGGCGCGGGGTTTTTGAATGTTACGCTTACGGATTCCGCCATGCTGGCTTGGTTGCAGCGTTTCCACACGGAAGCGAGTTATGAAGGACAGCTTTCTTCCGTATTTTCCGGGAAAACCGTCGTGGTGGATTATTCCTCTCCCAATACCGCGAAACGAATGCATGTCGGCCATCTGCGTTCGATGGTGATTGGAGAAGCGCTGCAGCGGTTGATACGATTTAGCGGTGGAAAAGTCATTCGCGATAACCATTTAGGGGACTGGGGGACGCAATTCGGCATTTTGCTAATGGAAATCAAGGCAGAAAAGTACGATTTCCAAGGAACGCCGGAGGTGGTAATGGAAAGGATCGAGCAATGGTATCAGCAAGGGGTGCAAAAAGCGAAAACTGATCCGCAAGCCTTGGAAGCCGCGCGAAGGGAGTTGGTTTGTTTGCAGCAAGGGGATGCAACCAATGTATCCTTGTGGAAACGCATCAACCAAATTTCTTACGAAAGTTTTGAAGCCATTTATCAACGCATGGGAGTGGCTTTTGATTTTGTTTTGGGAGAATCGTTTTATCGCGATCAACTTCCCGCGGTGTATGAATCCTTGCAAGCGTGCGGCTTGGCGGCCCTCGATCAAGGGGCGTTGGTCGTTTTTCACCCGGAGCATCCGCGCTTTTGCAAGCAACCGTTCTTGATCCGCAAATCCGATGGAGCGTCCAATTACGCCTCAACGGACTTGGCGACTGCTCGTTATCGTGCTGAGCATTTTCAGGCGGATGCGATTCTTTATGTGACGGATGCACGCCAATGCGACCACTTTGAGCAGCTCTTTTTAACGGTTCAAAAATGGTTTGCCGCGGAAAAACGACCAATTCCTGCGCTTTATCATGCGCCTTTTGGGATGGTGTTGGATGGTTCTGGGAAAGCCATCAAAACGCGGGAAGGGAAGCCGGTTTTGTTGCAGCAATTATTGGATGAGGCGGTTGCGCGTGCGTATGCGTTGATTGCGCAAAAAAGTCCCGATTTATCTGAAGAAGAAAAGCGCCAAGTTGCGGAAGTCGTTGGTTGCGGTGCGATCCAATACGCAGATTTATCGCAAGATCGCACGAGCAATTATCGCTTCGAATTCGATAAAATGATCCGTTTTGAAGGAAATACCGCGCCGTATTTACTGTATGCGGTTGCGCGCATTTACGCAATTTTTCGAAAGGCAAGCATCGAACATGCCACCTATGATTTTTCTGCCGTGCGGTCCTTATCCTCCTTTTCGACCCAAACCGAACGTTCCTTGGCACACAAATTACTGGACTTCCCTATGATCCTTTCGCTATCCTTAAAAGAGCTGAAGCCGCACCATTTATGCCGCTATTTGTATGAGTTGGCCGGAAGTTTTTCTACCTTTTACAATGCGGATAAAGTGATGGTCGATAAAGCGGCGATCCGAGATTTGCGGTTGCTTCTCTGCCAAGCAACCTTATCCACCCTAGAAACCGGCTTGCACCTTTTAGGCTTACGAACGTTGAAGAAGATGTAATATGAGTTTTTTCAAAAACAGTCGAATTTTGCTGAGTTGCTGTGTTGCAATTGCATGTCTAGTATTAGTTGCTTTCTTGAGAAAACCGCCTAAAAACACTGATTATTTTCGATTCTATTGTGAAAAAATTCTCAATAAGAAAAAGTATGATATCGTTGTTTTTGGCAATTCTCGATCGCAGGAGAACATCAACTACAACATTATTCAATCGTATTTACCGAATGCTCGCATCTTTAATTTTGGATGGGGGGGGGGGGGGTATT
>JAGDCJ010000006.1 GCA_017958565.1 Opitutales bacterium | reverse complement strand
TCCTTCTGTCGATTGAAAAATTTTCAAAATCAGCGTCGGGTTCGTCGTCGCTTCTTCGGGCTTCCACTGACGGATTTCGTTCACATCACCTGTATCCGCCGTAATGTTTGTATATTGCTTTAAAGCCTCCAGTGTATTCATTTCTTTTACAAAAAAAATTACGATAACGGACGACAAAAGGGAAGAAAAAACGCTTCAAGAGCGGGGATTGCTCCAAAATTCACCTCGGTCCGTTGATAACACCGTTCTAATGTTGCAATCCACTGCGGATAACATTCCCAAACCTCTTGCGAATTGATTTTTCGCGCTACCGTGCTCAATCCTAGCTCGATTGCCTGAAAAATATGCTGCAACTTGCGTTTCTCTAAACCTGCTTTTTTCGCAAGCATTTCTTCTTCCGAAAGCAGCTCTTGTGAATCGGACAAGCATTCGGTTGATGACGATAAATACGCTTGTAGGCGGTACAACAAACCGTACAATTTCATGGGATGAAAAGGTATCTTTTGTACCACATATCGCGTCACTTGAGCCTTAAAATCCTCTAACCATACTTGCAACGCATCTGCCTCTTTTTCTTCTTCCATTTCTGGTAACGATATCCACCAGCAACGGCTACGCAAGGTCGGTAATAAGTCGTACGGACGTACGGTTACCAAGAAAATGGAACTATTCTCCGTCGGTTCTTCCAATGTTTTTAACAAAGCATTCGCAGCGGCCGCATTTAACCGATCGGCTTCGTAAATCACAAAAACTTTTCGACCGCCTTGGTTAGAACTACGATAAACATCGAGAGCGAACTCCCGCAAACGATCAACCGAAATTTGCCGCATTTTATTAGTTGGGTAAAGAGCATGAAAATCCGGATGTTTGCAAACATTTTCCGAAACCATCAACAACCGACTCGCCAACATTTCTACCCATGGCTGCAACGTTTCGATACGCATCCCGCTAACGCACACGCTTTGCGGTATTTTTAAAAAAAAGGCTTCCGAATTCATCGAGCTAACCAAGCCATTTTGACTCTTTCCCAAATCAAATTTGCAATGACCGACTCCTCCTGATTAGCATCGATCACCATCATTCGATCAGAATTTTCTGCTGCCAAACGCAAATACCCTTCTCGTACCGCCGTATAAAACGCAACATCTTCCTCTTCCATGCGATCCATTCCGCAAAGATTTCGCTGTAACAATCGTTGTCGGCTCACCTCTGGCGTGATATCCAACACAAACGTCAAATGTGGCTTCACAGCCCCAATCGCCAACGAATTGATGGCTTGAACCGATTCCATCGATAAACACCGCGCAACCCCTTGATAAACCGTTGTGGAATCCATAAATCGGTCGCACAAAACAATTTCCCCCGCTTGCAAGGCGGGTTCCATCACTTCCCGCACCAATTGCGCTCGGCTGGCAGCAAACAACAACAATTCGGTTTCCGGAAACAACGATACAGCACTTTTTTTCAACAAAATCGCACGAATGGCTTCACTGATATCCGTTCCTCCTGGCTCCCGAAGCTTTAAAAACGGCCAATGCTCTTGCTGTAACCGTTCGGCCAATCGACGCAATTGCGTGGTTTTTCCTCCTCCATCACACCCTTCAAACGTGATTAACAAGCCATGAGAAGAAATCGATTTCATAAAACGCTCTCCTCCCTTAGAATGTTTTTCTCAAAAACTTCCGTCAAGAAGCAAAGACGTTCCTTTTTGTTTATGAATTCAATACTGAAAACAATCCAAGAAGTGTAATTGATTATAATAAACCCTTACCTTTTAATTCCGGGTGTAATTTTTCTTCTTCTGCAACTAATTGGTCATAGCTATCTCGAGCCATTTTAGGATCTTCGGGTGAAAAGGAATGAATATTTTTTATCACTTGCTTTTGATAATGTTCATAATTTTCCATGGTAATCCTGTGCAGCTTATGTTTCATGCAATAAACGATAAATTTATTAATCCCATCACAATAATGCAAACCATCGAAAGTGTTTTTGTGATGTTTTACGAAACTCATATCATGAAAAGCATAAAGTTGAACATTCGGTAAGTTTAAAGAACATAAATATCGCAATAAGGGGAAATATTGATTAAACGTTTCTAAAATAAACACCCTTGATTCAAATACCAGTGGATAGGCAATCAAGTGAAATTGCACTTTTTCATTATCTTGAATAAGAGGTAGCAATAAAGAATTAAATCTAAAAATGCAATACTCATCTTCTTTCGGTTTATATTGCCGATAATTCTCATAGATTTGTATGGGGAAATTAGCGATAAATTTCCTTCTTCTATCAATGCCCTCAATAAAAGGTCTTTCATTGCACTGTATAAATGAAGAAAACATAAAAAATAAAGCATTTTTCATCATTAAAGGTCTATAATACACAAACCATCGCTCTGAAAAATCTTCTTCTTGTTCAAGAGAAAAAAGATTTGGATATAAAATTAAAACAACATTTTTTACTTTCTGACTTTTTAAACCCTTTTGAATTAATGGCGCCAGTGTCGTCACTTTACCCCCAAGGTTTTCTAATTTTATCCATTTTTTACCTTCGAAACTTTTATCTAAATCAAGCAAATTAAAACTATCTATTAAAGAATTTCCAACTAAGATACCATCATATTGGCTCTTCCGGTAAAGCAATTCCTTTATTTGACCCATGTTGACTAAAAATGATTTTTCTTTTAACCATCGATTTCGATTCCACGGTGTTTCATGAAAAAGGTGATAAGGATCGATGAAATATGCTATTATTTCACCTATGAATAAAGCAAAAAAAATGCTAAACAAAAAAAAGATTACATGATATTTTGTCGTTTTTAACATGTGTTACGTTAAAAGTTCCAGTATAAAAAATCTTTCTGTTGTTCTAAATTTAGATAACAAAGCAAAAAAATGATTACGAAATAAAAAGTTTTACAAACGGATGGTTTTTGAAAAAGCAATTCTTGCATTTTTGTGTTGGGCATCAGCCAAGCGATTGCGGCAGCTGAGATGATCATAGCGAAGAAAATAGCTGTCGTGATGGAAGAAGGACCGATGCATTTGAGCAAGACCGTGTAGAGGCATTCGTTCAATAAATCTGCGGAGAGTGGTG
>JAGDCJ010000036.1 GCA_017958565.1 Opitutales bacterium | reverse complement strand
TCCTCGACGCCGGCTTCACTTGGCTCGAACGCCCACCCGCCCCCATGCTCCAAGCCATCGGCGACCAGTGCTACGACGCCTCCCACTTGAACGAATCTGGCGCCACCTCCCTCTCCCACTGGCTCGGCCAACAGCTGAAAAAATAGGAATTGCTGCAAAAGTGAGCAAACAGCTGGAAAGAAGTTAGGAGCACAGGGGCTTTGATTCTGCATTGCCCTGAAATCATCCACGCACGCACATTTTTTTTAACAAAAATACAGCAACCACTGCCAGCATCTGCATCAACGCAGACAACAACCGCAAGAACAAGGATTAAAGAAAGAATGTAACCTCTTTCGCGCAGCTAAAACGCTTGCTCCTCTCAAAAAACCTTATACCCTCTTCGCGTCAAAGTATACCATCCCCTGCCGCGGTACCGATAACGGCAATGCGTCCGAATGCCGCAGGTGTTTGATGGAATGCGACGCAAGGCCGGCACGCTCCACGTAAATCGGCAGAAAAGATAATGTGTGATCATCGTTTTTCATAAGTCTTTTTGGTAAAATTTTTCTCCTTTTCAGAATATTCCACGTTTTCTTTCACAAATCGTTCGATACGTGCCATCCATTTTTCCACCACTTCCACAAAGATCGCTAATTGGTCTTCGAAAGAATGGATATCCGTCATCGGCAACTGGAAGGACTTCGCCAAAACTAACGATTGTGATTGTCGATCAAGGCCCAACGTAGCTCCTTCAGTCTCCTTCCAAAAAAAATTTCCTTCTAACACTTTTTGATAAATCGGCTCGCGACATTCAATCGGCACCTCTCCAATATAGGCATAGATCACCAGCAAGCTTCCCGGTTCGTCCAAGTCCATATTGAGGATAATTCTTTCATCAAAGAGCAGCATGCAGTGGTTGTTTTCATCTAAACATAAATCCGGCAAATTTTGCTCATCGCCAATCTGTTTCAAAATCTTATTGACCTGTTTTTTCAAAACACTGATTTCTTTTTCAGATCGCTTCTGTTTTGAACTTTTAACCGTTCCCATTGGTATTTTTATATAACACAAGAAAAAATTTTTCTCAAGATAAAAATTTTCAAAAACAGCTTGTCCGTTTTGAACAAACGGTTTATACAAAAACCATGGAACGTGTATCTTCACGAACCTATTCTTGCAACGCGCTTCATCGCGAGCATAAAGGGGAAGAGGTGATCCTCCTAGGATGGGTACAAAGCATTCGCGATCATGGAGGGCTTTGTTTCATCGATTTACGAGATCGGGAAGGTATCACGCAGTTGGTTCTCGATCCGCAACGCTTTTCTTCCGAAATAGGTCGGTTAAAGCCGGAATCTGTCATTGAAATCCATGGGAACGTCTGTTTGCGCCCTACAGAAACCATCAATCCTGCGTTGCCAACCGGCGAAATCGAAGTAACGGTAACGCAGCTCATCCTTCACAATCTTTGCCAAACGTTACCTTTCCCGTTGGATGAAAAAGCAGAAAACGTAAGCGAGGATTTGCGGTTAACCTACCGTTATCTCGATCTACGTCGCAAACCGAATCAAGATCGTTTGCGCTTGCGTCATCGTGCTTCTCAAACCATTCGCCATTATCTCGATCAACAGGGATTTTTTGAAGTAGAATTGCCTACGCTTTTTAAAAGCACCCCTGAAGGTGCCCGCGAATTTTTAGTACCGAGCCGTTTAAATCCCGGGTACTGCTATGCCCTCACTCAGTCTCCACAGCAATACAAACAAATGCTGATGGTAGCAGGAATCGAGCGCTATTTTTCATTCGCGCGATGCTTTCGTGATGAAGATTTGCGCGCCGATCGTCAGCCCGAATTTACACAAATCGATCTCGAATGTTCTTTCATCAATCGTGAAGAGCTTTACGCTCTCATCGAAGGATTGCTCGCAACCGTATGGAAAACGTGCCTAGGGATTACACTTCCGACGCCTTTGCAACGATTGCCCTTTCAAGAGGCTATGAACCGCTTTGGCTCAGACAAGCCCGACCTACGCTTTGGGATTGAACTGCAAGACGTTACGGAAATTTTCAAAAACTCCGCCTTCCAGGTCTTTGCCAAAGTTGCTCAAAAAGGTGGTTCGATTAAAGTCCTGAAAGTAGAAAAATTTGCCGATATGACCGCTAGCGAACTGGCTTCCTTGGAACAAGTTGCCAAGCATCACGGAGCTCAAGGTCTCGCTTTTATCAAGATAAAAGCCGATGAATGGAAATCTCCATTTGCAAAATTTCTATCCGAGCATGAAAAGCAAGCCCTTAGCCAACAATTGCACGTACAAACAAACGATAGCCTGTTTTTTATGGCCGACACGTGGGAAAGAGCCTGCAATATTCTTGGGAAAGTGCGGTTAGAAATTGCAGAAATTTTGAAAAGACGCGGTACGTTAACGATTTCTGACCAAGATTATCGCTTTTTATGGGTCGTTGATTTTCCGCTACTTACATACGACGAAGAACAAAAAAAATTTGTGGCAACACATCATCCTTTCACTGCCCCCGTTGCCAAAGATATTCCTCTCTTAAAAACTCACCCGCATCAGGTTCGCGGTCAACATTACGATTTGGTCCTTAATGGGATCGAACTAGGAGGCGGCAGCATTCGTATTCACGATCCTGAATTGCAGCGGTTCATTTTCGAACACATCATCCAAATTCCGCATGATATCGTCGAAGATCGGTTTGGTTACATGCTGCGAGCGTTTTCGTTCGGCGCTCCTCCACACGGAGGTATTGCGCTCGGACTCGATCGATTAGTCGCTTTGATGGCCGGAACGCACAGCATTCGCGATGTGATTGCTTTCCCAAAAACGCAAAAGGGGCAAGATCTCATGTCGATGAGCCCGGGAACCGTTACCGCGCAACAATTAGCTGACCTCGGCTTGCGCTACTTGCCCAATGTTCCTTCTTCATAAAACCCTCATGATTCCATTTCACGTTTCATGAATCCTTCCCATCAACCACCGTTGCAACACATTGCCTTTATTATGGACGGGAATGGCCGATGGGCAAAAGCACGAAAGCTCATGCGAACGGAAGGGCACAAAGAAGGCGTTAAGCGCGTGTTTGATATTGCACAACATGCCTTCGATCATTGGAACATTCCTTACGTCACGCTGTACGCATTTTCAACGGAAAACTGGACGCGTCCGCGATATGAAATTGACGTAATTTTTCGTCTTTTGCGAACCTACTTGCGGCAAAAAAAATCCATCCTCCTTCGCAACAAAATTCGGTTTCAAACGATTGGGGACCTTTCGAAACTTCCTCGTTCCGCACAAGAAATTGTGCAAGAAGTTCACCAAGAAACCGCAGCATTTTCAGAACACACCTTAACGGTTGCATTGAATTATGGCTCTCGCGAAGAAATTCTGCATGCCATTCGTTCGCTTTCTCCCGAAGAATGTCATCAACTCACCTGGGAGTCTCTTGCTCAACACCTTTATACTCATTCCATACCCGATCCAGATTTGATCGTACGCACCTCTGGAGAACAGCGCTTAAGCAATTTTTTACTTTTACAGGCTGCTTACAGCGAGTTGTACTTTACCCCAACTTATTGGCCCGATTTCAAAGAAGCATCGCTCGATCAAGCCATTGAAGACTACTTGCATCGCACACGGCGGTTTGGTAACATTGAACCATGCTCAAGCAACGACTAAACAGTTCGCTTTTCCTGTGGGTCATTCTTTTAAGCATTCTATGGCTTTTTCAATGGCATGCCGTTGCTTTTTTCATTCTGCTGGCTGCCATCGGTGGGATTCACGAACTCTTACAGCTGTTTCAAGCAGAAGCCTCCTTGTTTCGTTTCAATCTCTTATTAAACGGAACTTTCCTCGCACTTTTTTACTTCGCTTCCCGTTATCAATACTTTTCTACAGACATCCTCTATGTAATCGCTATCGCGTTGATTTGCGGATGGAGCATTGGAATCGCTCAAAACGCACGCGCTTTCTTCTTTTCTCTGTTTGGATTTTGGTATCTAACATTCAACTTGCATTTCTTCTTAAAAATTGCCCAATTATTCTCTTGGGACAATACTGTCGGATTGTTCATGATTGTTTGGATCGTGCTCATTACCAAAGCAACCGATATCGGTGGATTTTGCATCGGATGTTCTTGCGGGAAACACCATTTTTCCACAATTGTTAGCCCGCAAAAAACGCTGGAAGGAATCGGCGGCGGCCTTTTACTCGCCTTTTTGGTTCATACAGGTTTCTATATCGTCTTCCACAAAAATTTTCCGATCTCCTTTTTAACCAGCAGCTTTTTTGCGATTTTACTGTCGTGCGGAGCCATTTTATCAGATTTGTTAGAATCTCTTCTGAAACGTTACCAATGCGTAAAAGATTCGGGGCAAACGATCCCAGGCATCGGTGGGATCCTTGACTTAATTGATAGCTTACTGTTAAATGCGCCGTTTGCGTATTTTTTGTTCAAGTGCGAATGTGGATAAGCCTCATTTTCGCTTACCACAAAAAAATCCCTTCGCAATGATCAAACTCGCCCTTTCCTTTTATCCCCCCTGTCCTTCCTTGCATTCACACATCCGTTTCCTCCTTGACAAAGCCAACGGCTTCTCCTTGCAATAAAATCATCGCTCTCATCGTCCAATCGGATAGGACACTGGCCTCCGAAGCCGGAAATTTGGGTTCGAGCCCCGATGAGAGCGCCAAGTCAATTTTTATAAAAAACGATAAGCTCTTGTATTATTCGAAAATTTTTTAAAAAACGCGCCCGTTTTTTACGCTTTTTTATAACCCAAGGCAACCCATCGGTAAAAAGGATGTGTTCCAAATTGAACACGCTCCAAATCACATGATTCCATCAATGCTTTCAACTCCGCGCGTGAGTAACGTTTTTCCAAAGCCGTTCCAAAACGATCCAACGCCATATTGCGCATTTGATAAAATGACTCTTTTCGATGGGAAGCCAACGGAATATTTTCATACGGCAGATGGCATTTTTCGCATAACCATGCGGTTCGCGATAAAGGATAATAAATAAAGGTCGCAATCAAATTGGTGAAAAATAACTGCTGAGAATGCGGCAATTTACAAATAAACTTTCTCCATGTATCGGTAAATCTCCAAATCATCTTGTACCACTTTGGGCGATCTTCATAATTTTGGTACATAAAAACCAAAAAAGGTGCTCCCGGCTTTAGTTTCCGCACACAAGCTTGCATTGCGCTTTTTGTATCGGGAATATGATGCAAAACTCCTAAACTACAGCCGAAATCCTGCGAATGATCCGCCAGAGGCATATCGTTGATGGTTGTATGATAAAAACGAACATTCGAAAATTTTTCCAATTTTTTTCTCGCAACATCAATCGCTTCAGATGGATCAATACAATTTAATATTCCCACTCGTGGTGCAATGAAAGCTGCCCAACGGCCGGTACCACAACCCGCATCAAAACCTTCCGCATGCTCCGGCAAGCTTTCCCATGGAAAAATTTCAAAAAATGCGTTAAATTCTGATTCCAAGCAATATTGCGGACGTTCGTCATTGGTAAAAGTTTTCCATTCTTTCCCAAAATGTCTTACAACCGATTCATCAATATTGGTTCGTGGTATTGATTGATTTTCTGCATTTTCCATACAACTTATCCTACAAAATATGCTTAACAAGTCAAACTTTTCACATATTCACACAAAAAATCTTGCTGTTCTTTCGAAATGAAAGAGCAAGTGGAAATTTGTTCTATCGGAAGCCATTGCAAAGCAATGTGAGGCTCCATCCGACGCAATGGTTGATGAACATCCACTGCATCGCACGTAACACGGTACAAAAATACGCAATGATGATGCTTTTTGCCCTCTCGCTCAAAAAACGATTCAAAATGCTTCAAAAATTCTCCCACCCGGCAATTACATCCAACTTCTTCCTGCCATTCGCGACGAATAGCCGCTTCGATTCGTTCTTCCCATTCGACATGGCCACCGGGCAAGCAAAAATATCCATAACGCATATTTTGATAGACCAACAAATGGCGATCTTTTACACACACTCCACGCCCAATCACTTCAATCGACCTCATGGAAATTCCTTTCTTACAAAAACGTTTCGTCAAAAGTTATCCATTCACGCCAATCATCTGTTTTTCGACCAACTGCTGGTAGCACAGGTTGGATTGTAACAATTCCGCATGGGTCCCCTGCCCGATCAAGCGCCCATGGTCCAACACCAAAATGCAATCGGCCTGTTGAATGGTGCTAATTCGGTGCGCAATCGCAATCACCGTTTGATTGGAACGAATCGAATCAATACTTTTCTTGATGAAGTATTCACTTTCGGAATCTAATGCAGAGGTTGCTTCATCCAAAATCAGCACCGGTGCTTGCTTTAAAAACGCACGGGCGATCGCTAACCGCTGACGCTGACCTCCCGAAAACCGATTGCCGTTTTCTCCAATCTGAGCATCATACCCACCGGCTTCCATAATAAAATCATGCGCATAGGCTCGTTGTGCTGCTTGAATCACTTCTTCTCTGGTTGCATTTGGGTTCCCGATCCGTAAATTATGCAAAAACGTATCGTTCAACAACCAAGTCCATTGCGGAACCGAGGCGATTTGGCGTCGTAAATGCGCCAAATCCCACTGCCGTACATCGATCCCATCCAACATAAGACTTCCTTCGGTTACGTCATACAGGCGGGATAACAATTTGACAAACGTTGTTTTCCCAGCACCACTAGCGCCTACTAATGCAACAAATTGCTTGGCAGGGATTTCCACATCGATTTGGCTCAGAGATACATGCTCCGCATGGTCGTACTGGAACGAAACGTTTTGAAATACAAAAGTACCCTTACAAGTTCCGCGATAAGCATTGCGTTTTGGAGAAACAAGGACGAGCGGTTGATGAAAAATGACAACAATTCGTTCCAAGGAACCTGTAACACGCTGCATCCATCCGAACAATCCAGTTAATTTCTTGATCGGATCAAAAGCAAAGTACAATGCCATGCCCATGGCACTAAACACCGAAAACGGAATTTTTCGAAAATAGGCATAAATAAAAACCACCGCTATGACCAGCGCAGAAACGACTTCCATCATCGGGTGTTGTAGCTTCTGCCATTGAATCGCCAGCTGTATATCGCGCATCCATTGCTCCATTGCGGAACGAATTCGCGCACAAGAAGCTTCTTCTGCATTGAACAAGCGGATCGTTTCCGCCGCTTGCAAATTTTCCGTAACACATGCGGTGACCGCCGCCTCTTGCTGTTGCGTCTTTCGGCTGTAGCATTTTACGCGTGCTCGAAGCAAGCGAACCGGCAAAAAACACACCGGGATCGCACACAAAAAAATCAGCAGCAGAAAAAAATCGCAATGTTGCATAGACAAATAAACCAAACTGATCAACGCCGCGATCATTTGCAAAGGTTGCTTCAACAATTCAGAAGCCATTTCGAGCAACAAATCCTGCAAATTTTTTGGATCCGAAACCACTCGGTGCAACAGATCTCCCGTCGTGGTTTGTTCAAAAAACGATAAAGGAAGCCACTGCAGTTTCTGAAAAATATCTGCACGCAATTCCGTCAACATTTGTAATCCGCAACGATTCATCCATATCGTACTCCAGTATCCAAAAATTCCGCGAATCGCAAATCCCAACGGTATGAAGGCTGCAATTCCCCATACTGTCAAAGTATTGTACACGTCTCGTTCTTCAAAAATTCGCCGAAATACTTTTTCGAAAATCATTGGCAATCCCCATCCGCTCATAAAGCCATAAATACCTCCAAAAAGAAACGCGATTCCAAACAATCCTTTTTGTTTGGATAGATAATGCCAACAAAGCGAACGCAACGAAGGTTTCACGGTTTCTAGTGTATCTTTTTCCCTTTTCATGGCAAACTTTTCTCAAAACCATTTCGCCCCGCATACCTTGCTTTCCGATTGCTTTATGGATCCATTTTTTTTACATTTACCCCAAACAAGGATGTTACTATGCTAATGCAAATTGATCTGTTTGATCCAAGACCCGACCCCTATTACCAATTCTTTGAGCAGCTACTTCCGGACAAAAAAGATTGGTATACCGTGAAAGAAGCCGCTGCATTTTTATGCCGGAGCGATCAGTACATTCGCGATTGTTTTGATAATCAAAAAATTTTGGGACACATTTGGAACGGGAAAGCCAAACGGGGGAAGGAACAACGCCATTCGTATCACATTCCACGCGAAAGCCTCATTTTATTCCTGATGGAAACAGCAAATTATCAACCGCAAGACTTTGAGCAACGGTATAAAAAAGCCAAGCAAAAGTTTCAGTACTAGATTTGCCAAAGCGCAAAAAAGTTTTTTCGAAAACGGCTCAAAAACAAGCGGCCGTTTACCGCCACGCACGATCCAAACAGCGATACTGCATCGCTTCCATCAAGTGATGTTGCTGAATTTGTTCGGCCTTCTCTAAATCGGCAATGGTTCGTGCAATACGCAACACCTTATGGTAAGCACGCGCGGATAATTGCAATTGTTCGCAAGCTTTTTGCAACCAGCGCAAATTTTTTGTCGAACACGCACAAGTTTCTTCCAATTGCGCTGCGGTTAAATACGCATTACAGGTGTGCTCGCGCTCCCATTGCACCTTCCGGGCTTCTACAATACGCGCACGAACGGTTTTCGAGGATTCTTCTGCGTTCGTCGATTGGAAAGCCGATAAATCCACCGGCTGCATTTCCAATTGCAGATCAAAACGATCCAATAAAGGCCCGCTTAAACGCGAACGATACTGCTGTACTTGCCGTTGCGAACAGGTACAAGGACGTTGCCGGCTTCCCATGTAACCGCACGGGCATGGATTCATCGCCGCTACACACAACGTACGGCACGGAAAGGTCAGTTTCCCATTCGAACGGACAATCGTTACCGTCCCATTTTCCAACGGCTGTCGCAACATTTCTAATACCGATCGATGAAACTCCGGCAACTCGTCTAAAAACAGCACTCCATGATGCGCCAGGGAAATTTCTCCTGGTTTTGGAATCGCCCCACCCCCAATCAAGCCTGCATCGCTTACATTATGATGCGGCGAACGAAAAAGACGACGACGATGGACCGTATCGACTTCCAACCCGCAAGCAGATTGAATTTTCAACATTTCCAACCATTCCTCATCCGTCGGTGGTGGCATTAATTCGGGAATGCATTTCGCAATCATAGACTTTCCGCAACCCGGTGGCCCTATCAATAAAAGATTATGGCTACCCGCAACCGCAATCTCCACCACACGTTTCGCAATTCGCTGCCCGCGAATCGCTCCAATATCTTGTACAATCGGAGTTTCTTTTTGAAGGTTATGAGGCTTGAAGGGAATCAATGATGATTCCCCTCGCAACAATTCCACACATTCCTGCAAATTTCTTAACCCATAAACCTTAATCCCGTCCACAAAGGTCGCCGACGACGCACAAGCTGCTGGTAAAATTACCCCTCGCTTGCCTTGCTTTTTTGCCAACAAAGCAAGATTGAACGCACCTGGAATCGGACGCAAAGCTCCCGATAAGCTCAATTCTCCCGCAATGAGAAATTCAGAGGAAGCAGCCAAGGAAGCTTGTTGCGTAGCTGCCACAATGGCTAACGCAATCGGTAAATCATACATAGGCCCTTCTTTTCGTACGTTGCCAGGCGCTAGGTTGATCGTCGTACGCGACAACGGCAACGTAAATCCGCAATTCCCCAAGGCTGAAAACACACGATTTTGCGATTCTTTCACCGCTGCATCCGGTAACCCCACCATCACCCATCGCAATTCGCCGCGTTCTCCCGTATTGACTTCCACTTGAATAGGCAATGCATCCACTCCCTGCAAGCTTCCAGAATCCATCACCGATAACATTTGCTTCTCTTGTAACGCATTGGCTTACCGCTGTCCATGCAAAAAGAAATGGATCGATAAATGCTGGGTACTTTTAAAGAAAACCTTCCAAATCCCTATCGAAATCATTAGGAATGGAATCCAAAATTTGGGCAAGCAGATTTGCTCCAATGGAAGGCGCACCCTTACAACAAATTTTGTTTTTGCGCATGCATCGATAAATTCGGTTGCGGAAAACGCTTCTTTGTCGAATAATCATACCGTGGGATTGCCGTCGGTACTCTTATTTGGGCGAACGAATGTTGGGAAAAGCACCCTCTTTAATCGGCTTTCAAAATCGAAATCGGCCATTGTGGATGACCAACCCGGTGTTACGCGCGATTTCTTAACCGCAACCATCGAGCAACGCTTTCAAATCATAGATAGTGGCGGCTTATTTAGCCCAGCGGATGATTTTTCGCATTCGATGGAAGCACGCGTACGAAATAAACTGCAAAAAGCAGATGTAGTGGTGTGGGTCGTCGACGGACGGAGTGGTCTCACGCCAACGGATCAAACCTTAGCTCAATCGTTGCGAATATTGCCGAAACCTTGCATCGTAGCGGTTAACAAAATGGACACCGAACGTGACGAAGAGGAATTTGCCTCGTTTTATCGTTTAGGAATGCAAATCGTACTTCCGGTTTCAGCGGAACATAATCTTTACATCGATGCATTAAAAGAAGCCATTCTTCAAGCTTTGCCATCCCAAAAGGAAACGCCTTCTGAACTTCCGGTTACCGCAACCTTTGCCCTCGTTGGCCGGCCCAATGTAGGAAAATCCTCTTTAACCAACGCCCTTTTGAAAGAAGACCGCGTATTGGTGAGTTCGATTGCAGGAACCACCCGCGATGCTGTCGAATGTCCCTTTACCTGGCATTTCCATTCCGGGCAAACCGCGCACTTCGTATTAATCGATACCGCCGGTGTTCGAAAAAAACCGTCGGATTCCATTGAATTTTACACATCAGTTCGTACACGAGCGGCACTCGCAAAGACCAATCTGTCCGTCCTTCTTTTGGATGCCTTAACGGGACCGACCGCTTTGGACAAAACGCTTTTGCAAGAAATCCAAACCTTAGGGAAAGGATGCATTTTGGTGGTCAACAAATGGGATTTGGCGCAAAAATCTTTCTCGCAAAACAGGAAAAATTTAAAAAATTTTCAACAATCCTTTGCAACCGAATTGCGCCGAGTTTGCCCCCTTACCGATGCACCGATCGTTTTTCTTTCTGCCGAAACCGGAGAAGGATTGGAAACGCTTTTGCAAGAAATCCAAACCTTGCAACAGCGGCTCAACACCCACTTCACAACCGGTGTGCTCAATCGATGTCTGCAAAATTTGCAACAGCAACACCCTCCTACCTCTTACCATGGAAAGCATTTTAAGCTGTATTATGCGGTACAAATCGATCGAGCACCGATCACCCTCAAAGCTTTTTGCAACCAATACCGTTGGATGCCGCCGACGTACGAAAAATTTTTAGAAAACGGTTTACGCAAAACCTTTTCGCTATCGGGCTGCCCCATTCGCTGGGAATGGGTCGAAAAGCAGGCGGAACGTTCATGAAACCTTCCATTAACGGTCCTCAACGGCAGGAGCAAAAATCGTTACAAGCATTTCAGCAATTTTTACAACAACGCAACACCTCGCTTTATACCCAGCGCGATTACTTGCGTTCCGTCAAAACCTGGATTGATTTTCAACAAAAGCAATCCTTGCGCCTAACCGATATGCGTTCTTTGGAGGCATTTTTGCGACAACGAAACGTTGGGAAGCGCACCCTAAATCATGATCTATCGGCCCTACGAACCTTTTTTCGTTTTTTGGAAAATCGCGATCGTGCCCCATTCCCAAACGAATTGAAAGAAATCCACCCAAAGTTTGAATCGAAATTGCCGCAATTTTTTACCATCGAGCAAATCGAAATTTTACTGCAAACCCCCGATGTCCTTTTTGCCAAAGGGAAAATAGCGGAATTTTTCTGGCGCCGCGATAAAGCGCTTTTGGAATTGCTGTACAGCAGCGGTATTCGCGTCGGAGAATTGGTGGCGCTTCGCTGCGAGCACATCCAATGGGACTTGCAACAAATTCGCGTGTTTGGGAAAGGGCACAAAGAACGCATCATTCCCTTTGGGAAACCCGCTCGAGAAGCTTTGCAGGCACTTCACGCCTTTGTATCCACGCCGGTACTGATCCCTACAGAATCCGGAGAAGCAATGACCACACGCGCAGTTGAGTACATCGTCAAAAAATACCTTCTGGCTGCTCAACTACCTTTGACAATGACCCCGCACAGTTTTCGACACAGTTATGCCACGCATTTGCTGCAAAATGGTGCCGATTTACGCATCGTACAGGAATTATTGGGGCATCGCCGTTTATCCACCACGCAAAAATACACGCATGTCAATATTCAGTTTTTACAAAAAATTTACCACAAAGCACACCCGCAACATTAGCTTCAACAGCCAATTTTTTATTGGCCCCCACCTTCTGGCGGAGAGGGAGGGATTTGAACCCTCGGAGCCCCTTTTGAGGACTCACCTTCTTAGCAGGAAGGCGCTTTCGACCACTCAGCCACCTCTCCAAACCCGCTTTTATTCAAGCGAATCGTGGAAAATATGTCAATGCGAATTCGCCACTCGGTAAAGCTCGCAGTCCTTCTATTAAGGATCCGTAAAGAAACTGATGGTGTGATGATTTCAATAGGCTCCCATCAACGAATCCAGTGTTCTGGATGACGTTCTGCTGTTTGAAAGAATAGAAGCAGACGATGCGACAACGAATGCAAAAACTTGCCAAAGCAGCAAAAACCTTGTAATAGGAAAATAAAAGAAGCATTTAACATTCGTTGTTTATGAAGAAACCCATGAAAATTTGTAGCATTGGAGCTGGCTATGTCGGCGGCCCTACCATGGTGGTGATTGCGGAACAATGCCCAGAAATCGAAGTGGTCGTGGTTGATGTCAATCCAGAACGAATTGCTGCATGGAATTCCGATCGCTTGCCGGTGTACGAACCGGGATTGGAAGAAATCGTTCAAAAAATCCGCGGTCGAAACTTAACGTTTTCCACTGATGAAGATGAGGCCATTCGCACATCAGATATCATTTTTTTAGCTGTCAATACCCCTACCAAAACGTACGGAGAAGGAGCTGGCCGCGCTTCCGATTTAACTTACATTGAAAACGCCGTGCGACGCATTGCGCAAGTGGCAACAACCGATAAAATCATTGTAGAAAAGTCTACTATTCCTGTGCGAACGGCTGAAAAGATTCGCCGCATATTAGGGACCAATCCGCACCATTGTCACTTTGAAATTCTTTCCAATCCAGAATTTATGGCAGAAGGAACGGCCGTAGAGGATTTGCGAAACCCCGACCGTATCCTCATTGGAGGGGATGATACGCCACAAGGAAAAGCTGCGATTCAAAAACTAGTCGATATTTACGCGCATTGGGTTCCACGTGAACGGATTTTGGTGCAAAATTTGTGGTCAAGCGAACTATCGAAGCTTGCCTCGAATGCGTTTTTAGCGCAACGCATCTCTTCCATCAACGCATTATCCGCTTTGTGCGAACGATCTGGTGCAGATATTGATGAAATTTCGCAAGCGATTGGCGCAGATTCCCGTATTGGCCAAAAATTTTTAAAAAGCTCCATCGGTTTTGGCGGCTCCTGCTTCAAAAAAGATTTGCTGAATTTAATTTATCTGTGCGAACATGCCGGCCTCACCGAGGTAGCGCATTACTGGCAAAAAGTCGTAGATATGAATGAATACCAAAAGCACCGCTTTGCATGCTTCATCGAAGAAAAGCTGTTCGGTACGCTTTCCGGCAAAAAAATTGCCATTTTTGGGTTTGCCTTTAAAAAAGACACCAATGATACGCGCGAAACACCCGCCATTACCGTATGCCAAGATTTGCTGGAAGAACAAGCGGTTTTGGCTATTTGCGATCCGAAAGTTCCAGAAAGTACCATTCGACGTGATTTACAAGGTTCTCCAAGCGAAAATATTCAAGTAGTCCAGGATCCTTATGAAGCTTCTCGTCAAGCGCATGCGATTGTGATTCTGACCGAGTGGGAAGAATGGGTTTCTCTTGATTATGCAGCCATTTTTCAAAACATGAAACAGCCGGCCTTTGTTTTTGACGGAAGAAATTTATTGGATGCTAAGCAGCTTCGCGCAATCGGATTCGAAGTGTACGGAATTGGGAAACCTCGTTCCTAAGGCATTCCTCGCAAGCCGTGGTAATTGGCCATCGAAACACCGCTCAGTAATGCGCCGATGATTCCCAAAAACCCTTGATCCGTTCCGCATAAAAATAGGTTGTCGTAACCGATCCTGCCATCGCGGAATTTTTGCGGAGAACCATAAACAGCGCCCTGCACATGCCCGGTAAAGCGCTCGATCGTTAAGGGGGTAAAGAGGTCTTCATCCACAACACATTCCGGTGGGTTCCCTTGCAAAACTGAAAAAGCGCACGCTCGCGATGCGAATAAGCTCTTGTGCCTTTGTTGTCGATACGCTTCGGATGGCAGCACTTTCCACGCAGAAAAATTCGCCAAATGCGTGGTACGCAAGGTAAAACGAACCGGTTGGGAAGAAGGCTCCTTGGGCATCCCATAATTTTCTGGGATACAAATCACACCGCTTCGTTCATCGAAAAAGCTTTCGGGTGGTTGGTAAAAAACCCGATCGGAGCGATTAAAAAATACAATGGTATCGTTCCAACCGCAATCTTGCAGCCTACCTTCATAGGTCGTGATCGTTTCCATAAAGGTCAATCGAGGCAAGATCGGCAGAACCTTTTTGCCACAAAGCATCTGCGTTTCCATCCATCCGATCGAAGAAAAAAACTGCTTTGCATAGCATTTTTCACCGGAGGCCAATTCCACGCTCACAACCTGCCGATCCCTGCAATCGATGGAACGAACCCCCGCTTGTGTTCGCAAAACACCTCCTTCTGTTCGGAACCTCTCCAACAAGAGCCGCAAAAGGGTTCGTACTCCTCCTTTGGGTCTCGCAAATCCTTCTTGATAAATGGCCTTGTATAAAATGGCAAATTGCCGCCAATCCAAATCGTTTACCTGTGCGCTTCCATAATACAATAACGGCAACAAAATCATCTCGATCAAGAGCGGATCTCGAAGAAACTGCTGTACTTGTTCGCGTGCAGAACAAAAAGGCATACCGATCAAATCGGTATCTGCAACGGTTGCGATTGCCGCATGCAATTTTAAAAAACGATCGATTTCCTTTGGGAAATGTTTGCGAATCTCTTCCACCAACCCCTCAAATTGATTGCGAAAGCAGAGAGAAATGCCTGGAAATTGAATACGCGATTGTCGTTGTTCTTGCAACTGTAACGCTTCATACGGGATCCGCAACTGACGGCATAACTTTGTTAGCGGTTTTCCAACGGTCCCCGCTGGCACAAAGTTGGTCAAAGCATGCAATCCTACATCGTACAAAATCTTGTTTTTCGTATAAAACCCATTGAGCCCGCCGACCGAATGGTGTTGCTCCAACAACAATACCTTCTTTCCGGCCAGCGCAAGCCGAATACCCGCACCCAAACCGGACATTCCCGCACCAATCACAATTACATCCCACAGCCCTTCGTTCATGGGTTCGATTCATTCTCTGAGGGAAGAAAAGTACCCGGTAATTGCGCTTCGAGCATTAAGGCGCGCAATCGACGAGCTATGGCGGGTTCCGATTGTTGCGCTAACAACCACAAACAGCGATTCAACCAATATAAATCATTAGGTGAAAAACTTTGCGGTTCTTCCGCAAACAAAGGGTAGCATTCCTTCCATAAACAAGCCTGCAACGCGGCACGATTCCCCTGCTCTTGATAAATCGATGCTAATTGCCATACGATTTCTAAACGCAACGCCCTCGGTAATGTTTCTTGCAACAAAACTTCCAATTGCACTTGTGACAAAGCGAAAGATTGCTTACCGGATAAATATTGACATTTTTGAATCAAAAAACGGCACCAAGGCGCTTGAACTCCTTGCAATTTCGGCAACACAGAAGCAAAAATCTCTTGGCCTTCCTCATAATGCTTTGTATTCAACAAAAGGATGCCTTGTTTTAAACGCGCATCCTTCGCCAACGAATGCAGGGGATCCGTTTCGTACAATTGCTGATAAATTAGAATGGCTTCCTGTGCAGAAAGATATTTTTCCGCATATAACCCCGCTTGAAATAAAAGAAACGGAATCCATTTTTTCGGCACTTTTTTCGCAAATTGCAACAATGTTTGCTTCGCAGCTACAAACTCCTGCTGTTGAATTTGCAATTCTGCTTGCAATAAAGCGGCTTGTGCCTGCAAATCCATAGAAATGTTTTCCTTTAAATCCCAAAAGTGTTGCAAAGAAATTTGTGCTTCTGCATGGTGTTGCAGCACGTGCTCAACCGTTCCCTTCCATAAAAAATAATCCGCTTGCTGTGGGCCCGACAAGTTTTCAAAAGGAAGTTGCGTGAAAAGCTGAAGAGCTTTTGTAGGATTCCCCATTTGAAACAGGCATTTCCCTTGTAACAACTGCGCTCTTGCTTGCTCGAATGGAGTCGAAAACGTGTACAACTGCAGCGCTTCCCAGGCAGTTCGCCAATGTTGTTGCTCCCACTGATACTGCGCAAACTCCCATCGGATCTTCGACTCCATTCCCGGTGATAATCCATACGAAGCACGACAAAAGGCCAACTGTTGCTCCAATTCTTCCGCAGAAGCATGGCACAAAATCCCACACTCACACCATTCCGCTGCCCATTGTGCAACGGAAGGATGGCCCATTGCTTGCTGTATACCTTTTTCGTATTCCCAATACGCGCGTTCATAATCGTTCATCAATAAGTAACACCGGCATCGCAATTGATCATACTCAACCTGCTTCGCCGGATCGTTTGAAAAACGGCGTGCTTCCGCATAGCAATCCGCTGCGAACAAATAACGAGCTGGCGTAGAAAATAAGGCAATTTTGGCCATCATTTCATAACCAGTTACTTGCAAAGGAAATTCCAAAGCGGGAAGTTCCTTTTCCAATAAAGCACTTACTTCCTTCCATTTTCCCAAATCCATCCCTACCTTTACCTGCAACAGTAAAATCGTTTGCGCAAAGAGCTTTTTATTTTTTTGGCAAAAAAGTGCGTAAAATTGTTGCAAATGTTCCCATTGCTGCAACGGCTCCGGGAACGAATGAATCCATTCGGTAAAAACCATTTCTGCGTACTCTGGGTTTTTTTCAATCCATGAACCGTATGCTCGCAATAAATCATCGGTGCGGCTTTGCAAAAAACGCTCCGTTCGAAACATCCACAAAAGGCAAGCCGCTTGTTCTTCCCTCGTTCGCAATTGCGGCATGGTACGTTTTAAAAAAGTTCTTAAGGCTTTCCAGTCACTTCTTTCCTGCAACGAAAAGGCTTTTTTTTGCCAAAGCGCCAATGGCACATTTTGCAAAAAATTTTGCGGATAGATGGTATACTGGATTTCCAACGCTAACTGTTGCAACAAGGGAATCTCTTGCTTCGACCACAACCGCTGCTGTTTCGCCCAAAAACAAGCCCAACGGATCGAACCCATCGGTTCTAACAAAATTTCATGAGCATCATACAAAAAGCGACCCAGCGGTTGATTCTGTCGAGCAAAAAACAGCTGGGTCGTATACCACCGATGATGCAAGTACCCATCGTAACAAACCGATAAATACGCATGGGCAGCATCTCTAGGGCATCGCTGGAGGTGGCGTTTCAATGAAGGAAAATCCTTTTTTAACAAACTGACTTGCGCCAATAACTCATGGCACTCCGCCCCTTTGGGAAAAGCATCGAAAACATGAGGTTGCAACGTATTTTCCGCCAAAGCAGGCAAGCAAAGCTGAAGGGCCATTTTTTCCGCTGGAAAATCGGCGGCTTCCGCATAAAAGGGAAAACACACGAATCCAACGAACCCAATTTTTGGCAGCCTCATCCTCTGATAGGGTCGCAAGTTCCTCGTTTTGCGTCAATGTTATTTCCGAAAATTGTCGCGGTTTTGATCCAGCACTTCGCACGATAAAACATGAAGAGTGGTTTGTTTTCCATTCAACTCATAAACGGCTTGCCCTAAACCCCACCCTTGCGGGAATTTTTTAAAACTGTTTAGCGTAAAACTTCCCCGTTGATGCCTTTGCGTATCCTCCCATTCCACCTTCAAAAGCGTGTTAAAATTTTGATCGCAAAACAAACGCGCTCGTTGCGATCCTCGCTGTACATCCACTCGAATCGCTTTACGGCCCAACTTTGCCGTTTTTGCGACCCGCACGATCGGCCAAGATAAAAACGGCATGGTCAGCAATACCCCGTTGAGAGCTGGATGGAAAGGGAAGGGGTCGCCCCAGCGATGTTCTGGATACAAGCAAAGCCGATTGGGATACAATATCCAATTCGGGTGCCATTTATCAAAAAAAAGCGTTTCGCCGGAAGCAAAAGCGATCTCTACTCCATGATGTTGGCCTTCCACTTTTCCGGTCAACGTTCCTGCCCATCGGCGGTTCTCGTACACCCACATGCAATGCCAACGGTAAAACTCCTGCGGCACGTACGTTCGCAAAGCACGCAAACGCCGCCGCGCTTCTTCCCGCAATGCCGAAGAACTTGCGCCAACCCCACACGGTTGCGCCGATAAAAACGGGGGAAGGCACGCCATGAAACCGCACAGCCAACTACGAAACAACGTCACCGCCTTTATGGTTGAACCGCTGAAGGCTTTGCAGAAGGAGCGCTCGGCTTTGAACGAGCGCGAGAAGTGGGTTTGGCCGACGGAGTTTTTGGCAAACTGGTAGACGGTTTTTCAGCAACATGGGCCGTTTCAGACGTCTCGTTCGCCGACGACGGTAACTGCGTCAAGCTTCCCGGCTTTACTACCTCTTCTTCCGTCATAGGAGCTAACTCCGGCGCAACTTCCCGGTGATGGTGCTGATAAATTTGCATCCAACTCAACGCGAAGGTCAAAAGGAAAAATCCAATCACGCCATACACCGTCCAGCGCGTTAACACATTGGAAGCTTCTCCGCCGAATACAGACCCAGCAGCCCCGCCTCCCAAAGCAGCTCCCATTCCCGCATTTGCACTCGGTTTTTGCATTAAAATCAACAGCAGCAACCACGCGCACAGCACGATCAACGTAATCGAACCGGCTACAATGAAAAAGGTCAACATTTGCTTTGATTATCCAAATTGATTCTTCCAAAAGCAAGGAATTTTTTCACCGGCCATCGATCGTGCCGAAAGAAGATTGACTCTTGCGAACATTTTCCGAAAAATAGCGTTGTTTTGCCCGATAGTGTAACGGTAGCACAAAAGATTCTGGCTCTTTTTGTCGAGGTTCGAATCCTTGTCGGGCAGCCATGGTGCTTACGATAGTTCTGCAACGAGCGTCCAAATTTCTGCCAAGGCATAGAAGGGGAAAAGAACTCGCATAATTCAAAAACCATTCCACCAACCAACGCACTTGGCGTGGTACCCGTAACCGGTGGGAATTTTTTTCGCTTGATGTTTTTTGAAAAAAGGACGATTTGATAAGTACGAGCATGTGTTTTGCCAAGGCGATCGGTTTTACGGACAAAATAGTTCCGTCGGATCGGTATTTTTCTTGAAAAATCTTTTCGCTCTCCTCGAAAAAAGTCTTGATAACGGTTTTAAAATATCGTAGGATTTTTTACTTAAAAGCTGCGAGTAGAAAGATAAGTCGATATGCCTAATCCCATCAAAAGTTTTGCAAGCAAAATGGCGAGTTCCGGTATGCTTATGCATGCGATCAACCTCGCCATTGGTGCGGGTGCCGGTTACTTGACATCGAACGCTTTAAATCCTGCAGATTCCGGACAAAACAATCTGGGGAAAGTGCCGCAGGAACAGGTCGAGAGACGGATGAAGTTTGAATTTGACCAAAACAATCCTGAAAAGACGCGGCAACAACTGGAGGAAATGCAGAAGCGATTGGAGCAACAACAGCAGGAGTTGAACAAACGGGAAGAGCAGCTCAAAAAGCAAGAGGAAGATTTGAAGCGAAGAGAACAGGAGCAGCCGAAGCCGCTTGAAGAGGAAACCCCTGCTCCCAGAGAGGCCCCGAAGCAGCCCCCGGCTAATGAAGCAGACCTGCGAAAGCAAATCGATAACCTGAAACAACAGCTCGAAGCGCAAAAAAATAATGCGCCGAAGCAAGAGCAAGCGCCACAACAGCAACCTCCTGCGCCGCAACCGCCGCAATCGCGACCGCTTCCTCCGATGCCCAAGGTCATCGAAAAAATCGTTGAAAAGGAGGCTCCAAAACCCAATCAACCAAGACAGCCTGATGAGGCTACAAGGCCAAATTCTAACGCGCCATACGCCGAGGAAATGGAACGCTTGCGAAAGCAAATCGATAACTTAAACCAACAGAAGCACCAAAAGCAGAAGGACCAGGAAGAGCTCGAGAAGGCAAAGAACGAGTTCAATAACCAGAAGGATGAGTTCCAAAAGAACAAGGACGAGTTTGATAAGAACAAGGACGAGTTTGAGGAGAAGAAAAAGCAAGCCGAAGAGG
>JAGDCJ010000035.1 GCA_017958565.1 Opitutales bacterium | reverse complement strand
TCCTCGACGCCGGCTTCACTTGGCTCGAACGCCCACCCGCCCCCATGCTCCAAGCCATCGGCGACCAGTGCTACGACGCCTCCCACTTGAACGAATCTGGCGCCACCTCCCTCTCCCACTGGCTCGGCCAACAGCTGAAAACTTTAAAATTGCCGGAACGGTAAAAACTTTCGCAAGGGTAGGAAACGCAAGGGCGAACAAATTCCTCGCAGGTGATTTTTTTTGCTTGCGGGGGGAAAAAAAGTGTCTCTTTCTAAAAAGATGAAGGTCGCTATTATCGGTTTGGGATATGTTGGTTGTCCTTTGCTGAAACGCTGCTTAGAAAAAGGATTGTTGGGGATTGGAATCGATTGCAACGAGCGGAGGGTTTTGGATTTGTCGCAAGGGAAAGATGAGTTTCTTTCGATCGACGTTTCGATATTTTCGCAATCTGTGCAACAAGGGAGATTGAAGCTTTCATCGCAGCCCCGTCTTCTTAAGGAGGCCGATGCGATTTTGATTTGCCTACCGACGCCGCTTACCAAGCAACATACTCCCGATTTGTCCTTTGTCTTATCAGGGGCTAAAATGGTTGCAGAGCACGCGTCGAAGGGGGTATTGGTCGTATTGGAGTCGACGACCTATCCGGGAACCACCATCGAAGTATTGCAGCCGATGCTTGAAAAAGCATTGGGGAAAGTCGGCGTTGATTTTTATTTGGGTTATTCGCCGGAGCGGGAAGATCCTGGCAATCCGCATTCAAACTTTGATGAAGTTCCGAAAGTGATCAGCGGGGTTACGGAATCGTGCCAAAAAAGGATGTTGGAGTTTTATTCGAAAATTGTCAAAACGTGCGTACCGGTTTCGTCGTGTTCGACTGCCGAAATGGTGAAAATTTGGGAAAATACTTTTCGTGCGATCAATATTTCAGCTGTGAATGAGCTGAAAATGATTTGTGATCGCATGGGTATCGATGTTTGGGAAGTTATCGAAGCTGCGAAAACAAAGCCGTATGGGTTTATGCCTTTTTATCCGGGGCCTGGAATGGGAGGTCATTGTATTCCCATCGATCCATTTTATCTTACGTGGAAAGCGAAAGAGTATGAAATGCACACGCGGTTTATTGAACTAGCGGGAGAAATCAATTTTCGCATGCATACGTATGTAGCAGAAAAAGTGGTGTGGGCGCTTAATGAGCAAGGGAAGTGTGCGAAAAACGCGAAAATTTTAATCATGGGAATTACCTACAAAGCGAATCTTAGCGATTTACGCGAGTCTCCGGCATTCCCCATTATGCAACGTTTACAAACACTGGGTGCTCAGGTAGATTATTTTGATCCGCAGGTACCGCAAATTCCCTCTTTGCGTGCTTTTCCATGTTTTTCCGGCAAAAAAAGCGTTGCTGTATCTCCAGAAATTCTTTCTTCGTACGATGCTTGTGTTCTGCTCACAAAGCATGATACGCTCCCGTACGCCGATATCGCCACCTCAGCCAAGTGTATCGTTGACACACGCAATGCGATGGCACATTATCCAACTCGAGGGAAGGTGTATAAGGCTTAGATGAATTCTCCAAAAATTGCGGTGATTGGTTGCGGTTATTGGGGGAAAAACCTGGTTCGAAATTTTTATCAATTAGGAGCTTTAGCGGCCATTTGTGATCCCATCGAATCGGTTGCAAAAAAATTTGCCGATTTGTATCAAGTCCCTGCGAAATCGTGGGAGGAAATTCTGCATGATGCAACCATTCAGGGGGTTGTGCTATCCGTTCCAGTGCCTTTGCATGCTCGCTTGTGTTGCGAGGCGCTTCAAGCTCGAAAGGATGTATATGTCGAAAAACCGCTTGCTGGTAGCGAAGAAGAGGGAGAACATATTCAGCGTACGTTAGAAGCTTTTCCGCAAGTTTTTATGGTGGGGCATCTGTTCCAATATCATCCAGCGGTCAATAAAATTGCGGAACTCCTTTCGAAGCATATTATTGGAAAATTGAAGTACGTTCGTTCGAATCGGTGGAACCTTGGGAAAATCCGTTCGGAAGAAAATGTCCTGTGGAGCTTAGCACCGCATGATTTTTCTACCATTCTTCGTTTCATCCCTTCGAAACTGCGATCCTTATCCGCTTATGGACAGTATTGTTTCCAGGATTCGATTGCGGATCGGGTGGATGTACAAATGGTTTTTGAGCCGGATATTCACGCGGAAGTGAGCGTTTCTTGGGTACATCCGTTCAAAGAACGAAAGTTGGTGTTAGGGGGTACGGAAGGAATGTTGGTATGGGATGATACCTTACCTAATAACGAATGTTTGAAGTTATACCGTCATGTATATTCCCGAAAAGGAAAAACCATTGTTGTGGAAAAAGCAGAACCGGAACCGGTTGCCTGTTCAACGATCGAGCCGTTGCAAGCCGAATGCCAGCATTTTCTTGAGTGCATGCAAACTCGGGAAACTCCTCGAACGGACATCCGGGAAGGGATGGCGGTTGTGCATCTTTTGCAACAAGCACAAATGTCTTTAGATCATCATTGCCATGAGTAATTTTTTTGTTCACGAAAGTTCCTACGTTGATCCAGGGTGTACCATCGGCGATAGTACAAAAATCTGGCATTTTTGCCACATTTTATCTGGCGCAAAAATCGGGTCTAATTGCATTATCGGTCAAAATGTCATGGTCGATCGTATGGTTACAATAGGGAACGGCTGTAAAATTCAAAATAACAATAGTA
>JAGDCJ010000034.1 GCA_017958565.1 Opitutales bacterium | reverse complement strand
TTTACGATTTTCCACTTCTAAACCTTTAATTTCAAGGGCCCGATTTTTGCTTTCGATTTCCCGCTCCATTACATCGCATGGGTTCGTAAACACGTAATCAGCATTTTCCTGTAAACCACTGACGACCAAGGTTAAAATACCGTTTTTCCGCCATATATCATCGCTATCCATCGGGATTACGTATACCTCTTTCCCAGCAGCGATATCCGTTTCTACAGATTTACGGATATCCCTTAAAAGCGCAAGGCGTGAGTGAAAAACACCCTCATTTTTCTGATTTAAGAAAATCTGATAGCAGTCTTCCGGAAATTTTGCTTTTAGAAATTCATCCGTAAAGGCCTTCTCATCTTCTTTTCGCCCATCACATCGCAGGTACACATGGAAATCTGCTTTATACTTTGCCAAATCCTCCTGTGTGTCTTGCATCGAACGCACAAAATTTTTTGCAAACCGCTCTTCATTCCAAGCCGTTGCAATCACATAAACGGAAGTTTTGGCTAGCTTTCCCCGATTGGCTTCAAGCAACTCGCTCACTTTAGCCCCATTTGCTGTATGATACGAACATCCTATGACAGTAAGTGCCGCAATCCATGGCTGAAGGAATGATTTTTTCATGACACTTATGCTAAAAAAGTTTTTCCCGAAATCAAGAATTTTTACATTCTCATCTTCCAACAGCCTTCGGGTAAAAATTTTCCACGTACAGTCGTTGCCTTTGCTCCACTTTTACGGAAGATTTTCCTTTGACAATCCACCGTTTTTGGACCATTTTGTCTTTACAGCTGGGTTCTATGCAAAGCGGCTTTTGAACCCCGTCAGGATCGGAAGATAGCAGCGGTAAAAAAGATTTCTTGTGCCGTAGAGTGCCTGGCTGTATAAAGGATTTTTTATGCAAAAAAGAAAAAAACTAAAAATTTTTACCCAAGTATGTTTTGGAATACTCGCGTTAGGCCACCAATCCCCTATGCACGCTGAAAATCTCGTTTGTACTTATGGGAACCCTGTTTTATTAAAACCAACAAAACGAGTTGAAAAATTCGACAATTACACCAAAGAGAAAATGGAAAAAATGCTCATAACCTTGCATTCGATCGAAAATGCCATTGGGATTGCAGCACCTCAAATTGGGATTTCCGAATCAATGGCTATCGTTTCATTTTCTTCTGAAATGATTCAAAAATATGAAGAGGGAAAAAAGAAAAAAATCTCGAATGTTATTTTACAAGATGGCAAAGAGGTACAAAACATTCTCGAGCTGATGCCGTTTGTTTTCATCAATCCGAGTGTTCAAGCCATCGGAACCGAAAAGGATAAAATGGTAGATGGTTGTTTATCCTTACCTGGTGTTTATGGATTTGTAGAACGTTCCCACAAAATTCGGCTGCAATATCAAGATATAGAAGGGATCAAACATACTCTTGAATGCGATTCTTTATTCGCGTTTTGTATTCAACATGAAACCGATCACCTTCATGGCATTTTATTTATCGATCGATTGGTAGAAGAGAAACTGATGGTAGATACGATGTCACCTTGTTGGAAAAAACTTTCGATTTACCCAGAACTACTACAAAAAAAAGAAGCCAGTAAAGAAGAGATTTTAGAGGTTTTGAAAAAATTAGGCACTACCTTTGATTATTCAAAATTAAAAAATCCGAAAAATTGATTTCTTTCTACAAACACCTACTGTAGAATGAATCACGAATGGAACATCGCTTCCGCTCGTTTCAAATCTTCTGCTGTATCAATGGATAACGGTGGATTTTCGGTGCGAAACGTCGCAATTTGATAACCATTCGCAATCCAACGCAATTGTTCCAAGGATTCTGCTCGTTCGCAAGGGCTTTGAGAAAAATGACGATACGCCTCTAAGGATTCTCGTCGAAATCCATAAATCCCAAACGTTCCCCAAAAATGATTCTGCTCCAGCCAATGGCTAGGTTCGCAATCACGCACGTACGGAATCGGGCTGCGGGAAAAATATAACGCGCGACCGTTCGCGTCGCACACAACTTTCGCGATCGCCGGATTCCATACCGCTTCCACCGTTTTTAATTCATACAACGGCATCAATACATCCGCATCCATTGTACGCGCATACTCCATCATGGATTCCATCAAACGCGGATCCATAAATGGCTCATCACCCTGCACGTTAAAAATAATGTCTCCCGGAATTTTCTCCAATACCGACGCAATCCGCTCGGTCCCACACGTGCAATCGGGAGAAGTCATCAACCCTACTACTTCCATGGATTGCGCCAACCGAACAATTTCCTCGCTATCGGTCACCACATACACCTTCGGCTTCAAACGTACCTGTCGCACCCGTTCGATCACATGCTGAAGTACCGGTTTCCCGGCCAGTCGGGACAGCATTTTCCCTGGCAATCGCGAAGAGGCCATACGTGCCGGAATTACAACGCTAAAACTTTCACTCATCGGCGGCTGCTTGCATATTTTAAAAGACAGAAAAATGCTCTTCTTCCCATCCTCATAATTCACAAAAATTTTCGATAAAGAAACAAGGTATTTGCATCCGTTCTTGCAACACTGGCAACAGCGCTTGGACTCCGAAACATTCGGTCGCATAATGTCCACAAACCAACAGATTCAAACGATACAATTGCGCTAAACTCACCACCGAGTAATGCACTTCTCCAGTAATCAACGTATCGATCGAAGAAGCGATCATCTCTTCCACAGAACTTCCTCCACCACCGCTAACAATCGCAATTTTTTGAGGATGTAACGAACCGTATAAAATCGGATGAAAAGAACGCGGGAACAGCGCTTGCAACCGATGGCACAAAGTTTCTCTTTCAATTCCTTGGCATAACCATCCAAACGAATTCTTGTTGTAAAAAGCAAAACCCCCTTCGATTTTCAAACCTAACACTTTCGCGATTTGCACATTATGCCCGTACGTTGGATGGCTATCTAACGGCAAATGGGCACTGTAAATAGCTAAATTGGCAGCCATGGCTTGCTGGTACAAACGGTAAAGTGGACCGGTCATCGGTTTCAACCCTTGCCATGTCAACCCGTGATGTACGAACAACAAATCCGCTTTTTGCGCGATCGCCGCTTCTATTATATGCACATTCGCATCTACAGCACCGGCGATTCGGGTAACCTTTCCATTGTTTTCCAGTTGCAAACCATTGCACGCATTCGGGTAATCTGGAATCGTACGCGTTTGTAACGTTTCATCCAAAAATGTCACAATTGTTTGTAAAGGCACCACGCTCATGGCTTACTCCACTGTCACCGATTTTGCTAAATTGCGCGGCTTATCGACATCACAACCTCGTTCCAATGCCATATAATAAGCGAACAATTGCAACGGCAAGGTGGTCACAATCGGCAAAATCGCTTCATGTACCTTCGGCAACACACACAACTCATCGCAAACGGTTTCCGGGATGATAGAACCCTGCACGCCTAACGCAAGTACTTTCCCTCCACGCGCTTTGATTTCCATCATGCTGCTAATATTTTTCGAAAGCATGTCGGCATTAGACGCTAGCACCATCGTCGGCATCGAAGGATCAATCAACGCAATTGGACCATGCTTCAATTCTCCTGACGGGTAGGCTTCCGCATGAATATAAGAAATTTCTTTTAACTTTAAAGCACCTTCCATCGCAATCGGAAACAACGCTTGACGACCCAAAAAGTAAAAATGAGCCGAAGAAGCATATTTCTTAGCCAACTCTTTCATGATCGGATCACAAGCGTTTAAAACGGAACGGGTTATTTCAGGGAGCGATTGAAGCGCTTTTACCAACCGACAACCTTCCGAAAAGCTCAAATCGCGCATACGTCCTAAATGCAACGACAACATGATGAACGTTGCCAGTTGCCCGGTAAACGCCTTGGTACTGGCAACCCCAACTTCTTTGCCCGAACGTTGATAGACACCGCCATCCGATTCCCGTGCTATCGTGGAACCTACCACATTGGTAATCGCTAAAGTACGAAAACCTTTCCGTCGCGCTTCTTGCAACGCACCAAGCGTATCCAATGTTTCGCCCGATTGGCTGACTACCAAGACAAGCGTATTTTTCTCCAATGGCATATTGCGATAACGGAATTCCGATGCATATTCCACTTCTACCGGAATCCGTGCGTACGTTTCTAACAAAAACTCTCCTACTTTACAGGCATGCCAAGCGGTTCCACATCCGATTAACACCATTCGTTCTATTTTCTTCAACTCTCGCGCGGTCATTTGCAAGCCACCCAAATGCGCGGAGCTTCCATCCGCAGAAAAACGGCCCAAAATTGTGTTTTGCAAAGCTTGATCCTGCTCAAAAATTTCTTTTTGCATGTAATGAGCATACGGCCCTAAATCGGACTCATCCGTATTCGCTTCCAAGGTCTCGATTACGGGAGAAGAAAGGTTGTTGGACAAATCGGTAATCTGGAAATCATGCCCTTTGAGGTGCGCAATTTCATGATCCCGTAAAAACACCACTTCCTTGGTTTGTCCGCTAAACGCGCTTGCATCGCTTGCAAGAAACAACCCATCTTCCGAAACTCCCAAAATTAACGGCGAACTTTTGCGAGCTCCGATCAATTCCTGTGGGTAATCGGTACAAAGGATCACCAACCCATACGTCCCTTGCACTTTTAACAAACTTTCGCGAACGCTTTCAACAAAACGTTTGTCAGCGGGTACTTCTTGCAATTTTTGATAATAAAACGCGATTAAATTTACCAAGATTTCTGTATCCGTATCGCTCGAAAACGTAAAACCTTCCTTTGTCAGCATGGTTTTCAAAGAAGCGTAATTTTCAATCACGCCATTGTGAACCAGGAGAAACTTTCCATCTTGGCTGGTTTGCGGGTGCGCGTTTTTTTCCGAAATCCCTCCATGCGTTGCCCAACGAGTATGCCCAATGCCAACCTTTCCGGAGAGAGAAAGAGAAGAAATGCGTTGAATCAGCTGCTCAACACGGCCAACGGAACGAACCACTTGAAAAGGATGCTTGTCATCTCCAATAGCAATTCCTGCAGAATCATAACCCCGATATTCTAAACGTTTCAACCCACAGGTTAATACCTGCAACGCATCTTCTTTCCCAATATAGCTAATGATTCCACACATAAACTTATGTTGAACCCTGCTTACGCTCTCTACAAGCTTAAACCGTTTGCCTCATTGAGGTAAAAGATTGCGGAAGCTACCCTTTTGGGTTATACTAAAGTTGTTTCAAAGCTTTACTTGAACAAACAAGAATCATGCGGAATCAAACGGACGTTGTGTGTATTATCATGGGAGGTGGACGGGGAACCCGCTTAGAACCTTTTACGCAAGTACGCTGCAAGCCTGCCGTACCGTTAGGCGGGAAGTACCGTCTTGTTGATATTCCGATCAGCAATTGCCTGCATGCAGGTTATCATCAAATTTACCTCTTAACGCAATTCAATACGGAATCTCTACACCGGCATATTCAACAAAGCTACCGGTTTGATTATTTTTCGGGAGGATTTGTTGAAATCTTGTCCGCAGAACAAACCGCTTCCAATGAAAGTTGGTACCGCGGGACCGCCGATGCCGTCCGACAAAATTTAATCCATATTCCGTTATCTGAATCGCAAACGGTCCTCATTTTATCCGGAGACCAATTGTACCGCATGGATTTAGCTGCTTTTGTACAACATCACCTGGCAACAAGAGCTGATATCACGATTGCGGCAAAAGCCATACCAGAAACCCAAGCCTCTTCGTTCGGCATCATGGAGATCGCGGATGATTGGCATATTCGACGCTTTGTAGAAAAACCGCAAGACCCTGCCATCATTCAACAGCTGCATCTTTGTGAATCATTACGGGCAAAAATGAAAAACCGCAGCACGCAACCATACTGCCTCGCTTCTATGGGAATTTATGCCTTCAAAGCTAACGTTCTTCAAGCATGCCTTGCGTCAGAAGATCATGATTTTGGGAAAGATGTCTTGCCACATGCGCTGGATCGTTATCAATTATGCGGATATTTATTTGAAGATTACTGGGCAGACATTGGAACCATTCCTTCCTTCTTTGAAGCGAATTTGATGCTCACGGATTCACTTCCTGCCTTTGATTTTTACAATGAATTGGCGCCAATTTTTTCAAAACCGCGCAACTTAGCCGCTTCGAAACTAAATAGTTGCATCGTCGATCATTCCATCGTCGCAGAAGGTTGCATCCTAACCCATACACGCTTAAATCGGTGCGTCATTGGCATTCGATCGATCATCCGGCAAGGAACGCAACTAGAAAACGTGTACATGATGGGCGCTGATCGGTACGAATCGCTCGAACAACTCTCACAAAATCATTCTAACGGACAACCTAATATCGGGATTGGAGAAGACTGCTATCTTCGCAATGCCATCATTGATCGTAATGTACGCATTGGAAACCATGTACGCCTTTCTCCCGAAGGGAAACCGAATGGATTTCATCAAGGCGCTCTTTACATTAAAGAGGGAATTTTGTGCATTGCCAAAAACGGCATCGTTCCCGACAATACCATTTTATAATCCTTCCGCTTTTCTCTTGCCAAAACACTCTCAAGCCGACACAGTAAAGCAAAGGGGGGTTAGCTCAGTTGGTTAGAGCATCAGCATGACACGCTGGGGGTCACTGGTTCGAGTCCAGTACTTCCCACCATTTTTACCACCTTGAACAATATCTTTGGAATTTTCAAAATTTACCTGTGTATTCTCTTCAGTGCTGCAATGGTTGCACCGATTTTCTATCAAGCGTTTCAATGGCTTGATTCCTTTACTGCCATCGGATGGATCCATTACCTAGCCAACAAACCGCTTTGTCAATACGTTGATCGACTACGACTGATTGGATTTTTTCTTGCGGTGCTGTTCACCATTCGCTCCAAAACGTACACGCACAATTGGAACTGGAAGCATGGGTGGAAATCGTACCCAAAAGCTTTTCTCGGTGGAGTATGTTTGTGGGGTCTTCTTTTTATCATCATATGCCATTTCACGCCATCCATTGATCTCTCTCGTCCATTTTCTTTTCTCCTACTGATGCAAACATTTTTAGCAAGTTTTGCAGTCGCTTGCTTGGAAGAAATCATCTTTCGTGGATTTTTATGGGATTTGCTTCGCGTTCATCATCGAACAATTTCAGCCACCGTCGGTTTGTCGTTTTTATTTGCGATCTTGCACTTTTCAAAATGCGAAGACGGTTGCGCCGAATCCATTTTTTTGCGCAGTCTTCAATGCGCTGGGTTTTCAATTCTTCATATTCCGCAACATTTCCAACTCTCTTATTTTTTATGCTTATACTTGCTCAGCAGCATCCTTATTTACGCACGCATCACCTGCCAAACCCTTTGGAGCGCTATTGGCTTCCATCAAGGACTGGTGTTTCTTTTATTAACGCTCCGAAAACGTTTTACCTACCCACCACACGCTACCTCTTGGTGGGGGACCGGACGCTTAATTGATTCTTGGTTCGTGGTATTCGTTTTATGCGGACTGTACGGTTATTGTTTACAAAAAATGCTTTCCCGAAAATCGCAATCTCTTCCCTGTAACTAATTTCACGCAACGTTTCTCTTCTCGCATAAAAATTCCCCACAAAAACAGTTCGCATCTTTCTTCGCGTAAAAATATTGAAAAAAAGAACCGGAAAGGTATAATACACTTGTGCGAAAAGGATTGTTTACATTTTTTGGATGCATCCTTGCGTTTCAAGTACAAGCCGGTGTTGCCGTTAGCCCCAAACCCTACCTACTTGGAACCATTGGCGGGTTCCCTATTACCAATGGTATGTTGTACACTTGGATTATTTCGCTTGCAATCATTGGGATCGTCCGTTGGCTGGTTCAAAAACCGCAACTCATCCCCACCAAAGGCCAAGTAGTTGTAGAAACCTTGATCGACAACATCTTACAACTTTTACAACCGATTGTAGGAGCGCGCGTTGTGAAGCAAGCGTTCCCTGTGCTCATTGGATTTTTCATCTACATTTTAATGCAAAATTGGAGCAGTCTATTACCGGGGGTCGGAACCATCGGCAAATTAGAACATGGCCATTTTACCTATTTTTTTCGCCCTTCCAATGCGGATTTAAACGCAACCCTTGCTTTGGCCATTGTTTCGATGATCGCCTGGGGGTATTTTGTTTTTTCATACGAAGGTTTCACGGGAACCATTCGGCACATCTTTGGGAACAAAGCCGATAAAAGTGAACTATCGTTTGGCATTTACAGCTTTTTGTTTTTCATTTTTTTGGGCGTTGGATTGATCGAATGCATTTCGATTTTATTTCGATTGGTCTCGCTTTCCTTTCGATTGTACGGAAATGTTTTTGGCGGCGAAAATTTACTCAACAACATTATGGCTTTAGCGCCATGGACAAAATATGTGTTGCCTGTTCCTTTTTATTTTCTTGAAATCTTAATTGGGGTTGTACAAGCGCTCGTCTTTACATTATTGGTTGCCGTCTATATTGGGAGCATCTGTAACCAGGAAGAAGAGCCTTCGCCATCTCCATAAGTATTTTTATAAAAAGGAGAAAACAATATGATGGAAATCAATGGTATCATCGGAGATATTGGACGTGGATTAACCGCTGCGTTGGGTTGTTTAAGCGCAGCAATTGGGGTAGCACTCATCGGCATGAAAGCAGTCGAAATGGTAGGTCGCAATCCAGGCGCTTCCGGGAAAATTCTGGTACAAGCGATTTTAGGAATGGCCTTGGCGGAAGCTGTTGCCTTTTATTCTCTTTTCTTGTACCAAGGCTAATCGTTTACACCGATCGCAAAAGCGGTCGGATGCTTGTTAGCCACCGCAATTAATATGGGTGAAACTGCTGTTACACGCTTGATGGGAACTTTTGGAGTGCAATCCGAATTGTTGATCGCACAAATTCTCAATTTTTGCCTCGTCGCGTATTTGTTGTACCGATTCGCCATCAAGCCCACCCTAAAAACCGTCGAAGAACGCCAAAAGAAGATTGCGGACGGTTTGCAATATGCAGAAAGCATGAAACAACAATTGGCTGCAGCTGAAAAAGAGCGATTACAAATCTTGAAACAAGCGCAAGAAGAAGCGCAAGCGTTATTAGCAAAAGCAACGTCAGAAGGGGAGCAATATTGGCAAGTACAAAAAAAGGCCGCTGATGAAAAAGTCGAACAAATCGTATCCCAAGCGCGCAATGCGATGGAAGTGGAACATCGAAATTTATTAAACGAAACCAAAGCCGAAGTTTCGACCCTTGTCATGGAAACCACCGAACGATTGCTGCAAAAAGTTTTGACGGACGATTTGCGCGCAAAATTGAACCAGCAAGCTGTTTCTTTATTATCAAACGAACATGGAACGAAAACATAAAGCCTTTTTAGAAAAACTCGCACAACTCACGTTAGACGGAGAGGTAGAATCCTTGCGGGAACGTATTCAACTCGTTGCCTCTTTTTTCATTCAGCGTTATCCACACAACGCAAAAGAATTTTTAGAACAGTATGAACGTTGCCTACGAAAAGCCTATGCAGAACGATACGCTATACTAGAATACGCCGGTACGTTTCATGAAAAATGGCTGCAAACTTTGCAAGATTCCGCAGCTTCTTCTCGTCGCTGGGAAACGGAAGAACATCCTGACTTAATGGGAGGATTTACCATACGCATTGGGGATACCGTTTGGGATTGTTCCCTAAAAGGTCAATTATCCGCCTTCCAAAAAAGGTTCACATCATGAGTCGCATTTTGTCAGAAATTCAAGAAACCATCCGCACGTTCGAACAGAAGCCCATTCAATCGAATGTAGGAAAAATTATTTCATTAGCCGATTCGGTCGCAAAAGTGGAAGGGTTATCGGCAGTCATGTACAATGAAATGATCGCCTTCCCCAACCACGTGTACGGAATTGCGTTTAACTTAGAAGAGGACGAAGTAGGGGTGGTTTTATTGGGAGACACCCACGGTTTAAAAGTGGGCGATTCGTGTCAAACAACCGGGAAATTGCTTTCAGTACCCGTTGGGAAAACACTGCTTGGTCGCGTGGTGGACGCACTCGGACAACCCATCGACGGGAAAGGAGATCTACAAGCCGAAGATCAGTACCCCGTGGAAAAAATTGCTCCCGGAATTATTGCTCGCCAATCCGTCGATCAACCCCTACAAACGGGCATTTTATCGGTCGACGCCATGTTTCCGATCGGCCGTGGGCAACGAGAGCTCATCATCGGCGATCGCTCTACTGGGAAAACCACCCTAGCGTTGGACACCATTTTACATCAAGCGGAATTAAACCGCCAAGGGCTTGCGGAAAACGATCCTTCATTTCGGCCAGTTTACTCCATCTACGTGTGCATCGGACAAAAAAACGTCACGCTTGCTCGTACGTTAAAAATTTTAGAAGACCAAGGAGCGTTGGAATACACGATTGTTGTTTCTGCAACTGCCTCCGATAATGCTGCCAATCAGTACATTGCTCCGTACGCAGGAACCGCCATGGGAGAGTTTTTCATGCAAAACGGCATGGATGCATTGATTGTCTACGACGACCTGTCCAAGCATGCCGTAGCGTATCGACAAATCTCGCTGGTGTTGAAACGGCCCTCGGGTCGCGAAGCTTATCCCG
>JAGDCJ010000033.1 GCA_017958565.1 Opitutales bacterium | reverse complement strand
GTAGGAAATCTTTTGCAGTTTATGAAAATAACGATAAAGACGGTGGTAGAAATTTTTGGGAAGCGTTTGGGAAGGAGAGAGTACATAAACCATGATCGGTTGTGGAAGGCTTTGCAAGGAGGCTTGGGTTTCCGTTGGCAGGGTGGTATTGGAAGGACCGAATGTTTGGATGGAGGCAGGAAAGTCTTGTAAGGTGATAGGAAGCCCGATAAAAAGCAAAAGCAACAAAAACACTTGCACCTTGCCGTGTCGTTGTGTGGAAGAAGGAGGCTTTGTGGTAAAAAAAGCATATTTCGAAAAGACAGCGGCGAGGAGCAAGCATCCTCCGCCGCATAAGAGGTGAAAGGCAATCGCTCGTGCGTCAACCCATTGCTGCAAGCATTCATCTAGCGTTTCAAAAACATTGCCAAAAGCGCTGTCGGTTTGTTGGAAAAATTTCCATTCGGATCCGATGTACGTGCTAGCAAATAGGATAAAAAGGAAGCAGAACGTTAACATACCGGCAAGGGTTTTATGAAAAGTAAGCGTTCGAGCGAGAATTCCGATCGATACGAACCAAAAACTGCTCGATAGAAGAAAAAGAATGCCGTTTGAAACGATTTCGTGGGAGAAAAGGTTTTCGGGTTGGCCTAAAACGATGTTCGCGCAATAGGGGAGGAGAAAACTCAAGCCCCAAAAGATCATATACAGGAGATAAGATACACCAAAGGATGTTAGCAGCGATGTTTTGGAAAAAACGCAACCGCTTGCTTCCTTTTCAGGATTTGGAGGAGAAATTTGTGCGATGATTCCAGGGAGAACAACGAGCGCTGGTAGCCAAAATCCTTCTAAAAAGTTTTGCAGTGTAAAAGGTGCTGTATGGTTTACTGCTTGCAGTTGATAGAACAGAAAACTTCCTTGCAAGAGGAGGAAGATAGCTAATAAAAAGTATGTAGAAGGTCTTTTCCATCGTTGTTGGAGTTGATTGAAAAATAAGGTGAAAGAGTTTTTCATGCGTTTGAGCAAAAGGTATTAGTGAGGGAGGTTGAGCCTGCAACCTTCGTGTTTCCTGCCTCTCATTTCTCTAAAAAAATTGTACGACGTATCCGGTGCCATGACAATCTTATTCAAAACAAAAAACTTGCCGATGGCATCCGAAAAGTTGTATGTTACAATCGAGTATGATCAAGTGCATTTCGGAGCTGTGTAAAAAAGAGACAGCTTGCGTGTATAAAGTTGATCGAGAGGATGCTTTGGGCGTTCGATTGTTAGAGTTAGGATTCACACCAGGAACGAAGATTCAGTTGGTACGTCGTGCTCCTCAACAGGGGTTCATTGAAATTGTCGTTCGTGGAAGCCGATTGGCGTTAGGATGGGCAGAAGCGCAATCGATCATGGTGTATTCTTAATAAAGTTTCTGTGATGATTCGTAAGCAGGATCATCGATTTTTCAAGATATTTTGCCATTGGTGGGGTTGGGTGGAAGAGAAGTTCTTTTATCGATGAATGCGCGGCGAATTTTTTTGGTCGGGAATCCCAATGTTGGGAAAACAACACTGTTTAATGATTTAACAGGCGCGCAGGAAAAAGTTGCGAATTATGTAGGGGTGACGCATGCCACACAACAGGGGATTTTTTCGGATCCTTTGGGGCATCGGGCTACCGTGTACGATTTGCCAGGCACGTATAGCATTTCTGCCTATACACCCGAAGAGCATGAAATTTTTGATTTATTGTATCATGCAGATCACCAAGCGCGTGTTGTATATGTGCTAGATGCGCGTTCGTTGGAGCGCAATTTGTTTTTAGGAACGCAGTTGCTTGAGTTGGGGTTGCCGATTTGTTTTGTGATTTGTTTTGCGCATTGCTTGCAAAAGCAGGGGCATTGGTTGGATGTAAAAGCGTTGGAAGAAAAGTTGCAGGTACCGATTGTCTGCCTTTCGGCTCGTTCTTCCATTCGAAGGCGGCAAATTCGCGAAGTGGTTGCGCAGGATCGCTTTCAGGTGCGCAAAGATTTTCATCTTTCTTTCCCGCATGAGATAGAGTTATTATGGGATCAGTTGGCCCAAAAAACCGGCTTATCGAGCGGTTGGTGCGGATTGCTGCTGTTGCAAGATCCAGCGCAGCGTGGTCGGTTAACGGGGCTGAAGGAAACGGATTTCGCACAAACCGTCGCCGTTTTAGACCAACAATTTCCGCAATGGAAAACAAAGGCGATTACGGTGCGTTATGAATGGATCGAAAAGTGTGTTCAAGTCAGTATTCATCATTCATTGCACACTTCTTTTTCTTGGAATTGGGACTGGCTGCTTTTGCATCGAATTTGGGGACCGATCGTTACCGGTAGCCTGTTTTTTATAGCATTGTTATCGATCTTTGCCATTTCAGAATACCCAATGGTTGCGGGTGAACGTGGAATTGAGGCTTTGCAAACGTGGTTAAAAGGGTGCTTGCCGGATACTTGGTGGCGAGCGTTATTGCTCGAAGGGGTGATCGGTGGCGTAGGAAATGTGCTGTTGTTTTTACCGCAATTTGTGTTAACGGTTGGATTTTTGAGCGTTTTGGAAAATACAGGTTATGTGGTTCGAATGGTGTATTTGCTCGATGGTTGGATGAAAAAAATCGGGCTTTCGGGCGCTTCCTTCCTTTCTTTAATTTCTTGCTATGCGTGTACGATTCCGGGTATCATGCAGGCCCGTTGCCTTTGGAATCGAGAAGAGCGTTTAACCACGTTATTTGTCGCTCCATGGGTGAATTGTGCCAGCCGAATTCCTATTTATTTGCTACTGATTTCGTTATTATTTCAAAACATCACGCCTTGCCAAAAAACGCTGCTCATTTTTGCGATTTACTTGACAGGGTTGATGGCTGCATTGTTGTTGGCTGCTTTCATTCGCAAATTCTTTTTAAAAACCCGTATGACGGTTTCCATTTCCGAAATTCCTCCGTTGATATGGCCGCAATGGACGTATGTTTTGAAGGTTATGAAGGCGCAGATGCTCTTTTTTTTGAAAAAAGCCGGGACGTGGGTATTTGCCTTTAGTGTTTTCCTATGGCTTTGTTTGCATCTGAACATTTCTGCTTCGAATGGAGAGAAAATTGACTGCGTGCATTGGATGGGCGGAAAGTTAGAAAAGATATTGAAACCGATCGGGTTTGATGGAAATTTAGGGGTTAGTTTACTGAGTTCATTTGGAACGCGAGAAAATTTTATTTCTACCTTAGGCGTGCTGTATAACGTCGATACAAAGCAACCCGGTTGTTTGCGAGAACAATTGCAGCAAGCAGTGGATCGAAAAGGGAAGCCGGTTTATTCGTTTGCCACGTGCATTTCTTTAATTTTATTTTTCATGTTTTCTCTGCAATGTATGGGTACGTTTATTTCCATGCGTTTCGAAACGCACAGTTGGCGATTAACGTTACTGCAGTTCTTTTTCATGAATGGTTTTTCGTACGGCTTGTGCTTTATCGTATACCATTTATTGTCATAAGATGGACATTCCGTGGAATCCATCCGTTCGTATCCTTCAGCGTAAAGACTCTGTGTTGGCCGTTGATAAACCTTGTGGTGTGTTGTCGCATCCTAATCGTTCCGGTGTTTGTCGGTGTGCGTTGATCAAGGCGCCGTATGATGCGCAAGCGGAAGCGTATCAAGTGGAGAGGCAACCGGTTTATTTACTGAATCGTTTGGATAGTCCGACGTCCGGATTGGTGCTACTCTGTACGGATTTTGCAAGAGCGCAGCAAATTCGCGCTTTGTTTCGCATACATCACGTGCAGAAGGTATATGAGGCGATTGTAAAAGGGGAATGGGGAGGGAAATCGCTGATTTGGCGCGATCGATTAAGCATTCAAAAGCAAAAGGATTACGTGCGAGCGCGCTGTTCGTGCCAAGGTGGCGTGTTGGCCCAAACGCGCGTGAAAGGCAATAAAACGTTTCTGTTTCAAGGGGAAACGGTGAGTTACATCCAATTATTTCCTGTAACCGGCCGCACGCATCAATTGCGTGTGCAATGTGCTTCGCATGGATTCCCCATTTTGGGAGATAAGACTTACGGAGATTTTGCCTGGAATCGTCGATGCAAAGCGGCCCGTTTATACTTACATGCCGCTTACCTTGCTTTTACGTTACCCGATTTATCGTTTGAAGCCTCTTGCGAAACAGCCTTCCGGCCCTTGGAGAAAAGGGTGTCAGAGCGGTTGTTTAGCGATTTAGAAAGGTAGGATGTTGATAAAACCAATTCTGCAGCAATGCTAAACCCGTTACGGTAACCATGCTTTGAAAAATTCCCTTCATTAGGGTTGCTTCCAGTTGTTCGCAAGGGAGTAAGTAGGTTGCGCAGTCTTCGGATGGATCGAAATCGGTATCGCAAGTTTTTTCGCAATGGGAAAGAAGGTAGTAATAAATGTGGCTTTTCATCAGCGCTGGATTGAAATAGCCTTGGCACAGGAGAATTGGATTTTCGCCCGTGTAGCCGCTTTCTTCGCGTAATTCACGGTGAAGAGCATGAATAGGATCTTCCTGTTTTTCAATGGCGCCACCGGGAATTTCTAACGATAAATCTTTGCATCCCGGTCGAAACTGACTCACCAATACGAGCTCTTTTTGTTTCGTTACAGCGATACACTGAACTACATCTTTCCCTTCAATCACATCAAAATTGATCGTTTTTTCCGAGTTATGCGCTCGGTAGGTGTACAGTTGGCCGAAAAAGTACGTTTTTTGCAAAACTTGCGCGTCGACTGTCCAATTTTCTGGACGCTTTTTATCCCACACCCAAGGAGCCTTAGTCATTGCGACGGCGCGATAACATTAAGTAGTATGCTAATTGTCCTAGGGAGGCAATAAAGGCTGCAACGTAGGTAAAGGCTGCGGCATTGAGCATCTCACACACACCGCGATGTTCTTGCCCATCAATAATGGACAGTTGCAACAACGCTTTTTTTGCTCGATGACTGGCATCGAATTCGACCGGCAACGTAACCAGTTGAAAAATGGCCAAAATGAGGTAAATCCATACTGCTAGTTTAATTAAACCGAAAAAATTTAAAAAAAATCCGCCAAAGATCACAAAGGGTAGCAGTTGGCAAGAAATGTTGGTAATCGGAATTAAAGCGGAACGCCACTGCAACGGTGCGTACATTTCTTTGTGTTGAATTGCATGGCCTGCTTCATGGGCTGATATGCCTAAGGCAGCTAACGAGGTGCCGTCGTAATTATCGCGGCTGAGAGCTAACCGACGATGGATGGGATCGTAATGATCGGTTAATTTTCCTTCGATGCGTACAATTTCCACGTCGTGAATGCCAGCTTGCTCCATAACGGCTGCCGCTGCATCTCGTCCACGAAGGCCTTTTGCGGAACGCACTTGCGACCATTTGTTGTATTTTGAATGCACAAGGAACTGTGCCCAAAGACCTAAGATAAGGGGGAAAATGATGTACAGCAAATAATATTCTTCCATATTCTTAAAAAATCTTTTTTTGCCCGAAAAGGCAAGAGGATTCGTTTGTTTTTGAAAACCTTGGCGTTCTTTGCATGCGGTGGGTGGATGGATTTTTTATAGGCTGGATGGAGTTCATCGAGGGTTTCTTTCTGTTTTGAAAAATATTTTTTCTAACCTCTTAGAGGAAATTTTCACCAGGTAAGGGCGTATTGGTGAAATTCGAAAAGGCTTCATCGGGTTACAAGGTAGTGGTTTAGCGTTTCCGGTTGGGTAAAAAATTTTTTCGATCGATAAAAATTTTGATTATCGAGTTGACAAGTGGTGAATAGTGGGGCAAGATGTCATAAAGTGGCGCAAAATAGCTGCTGCAACCGTACATGGGGCTTTTGGGAAATATTTTCGTTGGGGAATTTTCGCACCAATTGGATGCGAAAAACCGGCTGTGTATTCCGGCTAAATGGCGATTTGAGGGAGATCGAGAGGAAGTGTATGTGGCTCTTCCAAACCCCATTGGCTGCGTGACGGTATACCCGCCGAAAATGGTTGCACGGTTGGAAGAAAAAGTCGCAGCGATTCGTTTAGGGGATACCAAAGGGCAAAAAGTATTGTCCAAATTGTTTTCTCAAGCCGATACGTTTGGTTGCGATACGCAGGGGCGTATTACGCTGTCGAAAACATTAATCCAGCATGCGCAGTTGAAGAAGGATGCGTTATTAGTCGGAAGTTACCTCACGTTTAACATTTGGGAGCCGAGCCGTTATCGAACATACAAAGAGGGACCTTGGGAGGAAGAGAACGAAATGAGTCAATTGTTGCAGCAATTAGGAGTGTAAAGCATGGCAGAGCATGTATCGGTTTTAAAAGCAGAAGTTTTGCAGGCTTTTCAAGGATGTTCGGGGAGGTTATTCGATGGAACGTTTGGCGGTGGTGGACACACCGAAGCGCTATTGGAGCGAAACCCATCCTTGTCCATTATCGCGGTTGACGTCGATCCAGAGGCAGCTGTTCGTGCAGAAAGGGTCAAGCAGCGTTTCCCAGACCGTTTTCAATTTTTTTCGATGAACTTTTCCGAAATCGAGAAACTGCATCAAGCTTTTGATGGGATTTTATTGGATTTGGGCGTGTCTTCGTTTCAGTTAGAAACGGCATCGCGTGGGTTTTCATTTCGAGAAGAGGGTGCATTGGATATGCGGATGAATCCGGCGATTGGGATCTCTGCGCGCACGTTTTTACAACAAGCGACACCGGAAGCCCTTACGCAGGCGATTCGGGATTATGGAGAAGAACCACAATGGCGATCCATTGTGCGATCCATTGTACAGTACCGCGAGAAAGAATTTTGGGAAACAACCGTGGATTTTACAGCTTTTTTGGAGCGTTATACGCCTATTCTTCGGTCCAAGAAACCCGGTTTGCATTTTGCAACGCGCGTTTTTCAAGGATTGCGGATTGCCGTGAATGATGAGCTGGGGCACTTAGAGCGTGGATTAAAAGCGGCTTTTGAAACGTTGCGTACGAAGGGAGTTTTTGCGGTGATTGCCTTCCATTCCTTGGAAGATCGCATCGTAAAACAGCATTTTTACGCTTGGTGCGGGCGCAGTTTGAATCGGGAAGATGCGCAACCGAAACAATGGAAATCGGTTCGCGCAGAATTGTTAACGCGAAAACCGATTCGGGCAACAGAGGAGGAAATTGCCAACAATCCGCGTTCTCGTTCTGCGAAATTACGAATTTTGAGAAAATTATGAAATGGTGGAAATATAAAGGTGGAATGGTTGCTTTCATTGGCTTGGTCCTAACAGGAGCTTTTAGTTTGTTTGAAATGCGTTATGCAATTGCACAGCAAGCTTTGCAAATGAAGGTATTGGAGCGGGAATTGATGGGGCTGCAAGATATCGATCAGCGCTTGGATGTGTGTTTGGCGCGTTGGTGGCATCAACAGCAAGCCTTGCAAGGAGGGGCTTCTTCTCGGCAAATCCTTTGGATGGCTCCGCAAGACGGTCTTTTGCCATCTGTTTCTCTTACGTATCATCGTTAATGTCTCCCTTCCTTTCTAAGCGCTATACGGTACTCTCTTCCTTTTTTTGGATAGGGTTTGTGGTACTAGGGTTGCGTTTTTTTTATTTAGGCTTTCATCGCCACCAATGGGATCCGTTTTTGCGAAGCGCACGGCAACGGGTGAAAATATTGCCAGCTATGCGTGGTGGCATCATCGATTGTAAAGGGCGCCGTTTGGTGCTTCAGCAGCGTATGTATGAGGTGGGGGTCGATTTGACGCAAATTCAGGAAAAAGAGCAAGAAAAATTGCCGCAGTTAGCGAAGCTTTTAGATAAGCCGCTTCATGAACTGGAAGCTTTTTGGATGAAATCCGACTGCCGATGGAAATCGTTACAGAAAGAGTTAGCGGAGACGCAATATAAAAAGATTCAGGCGCTTCGGATCAAAGGCGTTTATGGAAATGAAAAGCCGCAACGTCGGTATTTGCATGCTCCCAGTTTAAGCTACGTTGTTGGGTTTTTGAATCAAGAAGGTCAACCGGTTTGTGGGATGGAGCGTATGATGCAGTTTTATCTCAAGGGGCAAAATGGGTTTGTTTCCTATGAGGTGAATGGGAAAAATGATGAAATGCGCCAGTACCGCAAAGAGCAAATCGATGCGGTGGATGGATACACGATCGAATTGACGATCGATGATCACATCCAATCCTTGGTGGAACGAATTTTATTATCGGCGAAAGAACGTTTGCGTGCAAAGTCTTTGCAAGCTTTAATCACCCGTCCATCTACCGGTGAAGTTTTGGCCTGTGTCACGGTTCCATTTTTTGATTCCAATCATTATCGCCGATACAAAGTGGATGATTTTACGAATCGTTTGTTTTCGCACGTATATGAACCCGGATCGGTGTTTAAAGCGGTTACCGTTGCATCTGCATTGGATTGTAACGCCGTTCAACCAACCGACCGATTCAATTGCGGTTTATCGGTAGCCTCCTATCGAGGTAAAGAGTTGCCGTTGCCGAAAGACTGGAAAACCTTTAACCAAGTGATGGATGTGCATGAGATCTTATCTCATTCGAGCAATCGAGGAGTTGCGCAGATCGCGTTTCAATTAGGCGCGGAACGATTGCATGATTACGGCGAGCGTTTTGGTTTTGGCCATTCGACTCGCAGTGGGTTTACCGGTGAAACTTCCGGTATTTTCCATCCCTTAAAACGTTGGGATGGATTGACCATTACGCGGCTTCCGATGGGACACAGTCTCGCTTGTTCAATTTTTCAAATGCATTATGCCATGGGGGTGATTGCCAATGGCGGTCGGTTGATGTATCCGCAATTTGTTAAACGAATTTATCACCCGCAAGGCGAAATCGTTCGTTCGTTTGATCCAATGGTTCGACGGGAAGTTATAAAGGCTTCTACAGCGGAAACCGTCCGTAAGATGCTTTTGTTAGATCATCATGCGAAAGCGTTTCTTCCTCATTATTTTGTTGCTGGGAAAACAGGAACTTCGCAAAAAATTATCAACGGTCGGTATTCCCATTCGCACCATGTCTCTTCTTTTTCTGGATTTTTCCCCTATCAATGCCCGCAGGTTCAAGTAACGGTGGTGGTGGATGATGCGCAAGTAACGGGAATTGGGTATGGGTCGGTGGTGGCTTGCCCAATTTTTCAAGAGATTGCAAAAGCCATCATTTCTTATTTCGGTATGCCGCCGGAATCGAGAAGGTTGTAAGATATGCAAAATACGTCTCTTTTATCGTATACACCGTTCTCAAGAACCTTTCTTTTCCCTTTATTCAATATGATGGAAACTTCGATAGATTTAAAAACATTGCTTTCTGCAGTTTCGGTGAAAGCCCTGTATGGTACGAATCGCCATCCGCGCATTACGAATCTTGCACTGCATAGTCAACAAGTACGTCCGCATGGAATCTTTTTTGCGATTCCCGGGCATATCTTTCAAGGGTTGGATTACGTCAATGAAGCATGGACGAAGGGTGCCGAAGTGATCGTTACCGAAACGTTTATTCCGCATTTCAACCAAGTTCTTCAGGTGCAGGTTGCGGATGTTCGGCAGGCGGTTGCCCAAATGGCGCGCGTGTTTTATCAAGCACCGGATGAAGCGTTGCGCCTTACAGGGATTACCGGTACCAAAGGGAAAACGACCACCAGTTGGTTGTTGCAATTTCTTTATCAGCAAGGTTTGCAGGAAAAGACCGGCCTTATCGGCACATTGCATAATGACTTAGGCCAACGAATTTTGCCGTCCTCTCGTACGACGCCGGATGTCCTTACACTCATAAGTTATTTGCGAGAAATGGTGGTCGCAAAGGTGAGCAACGCGGTTATAGAGGTGAGTTCGCAGGGAATCGATCAAAAGCGAGTGTATGGATTGCAGTGGGACACGGCTGTTTTTACCAATCTCGGCCATGATCATTTAGATTACCATCATACGATGGAGGAATATTTTTCGACCAAACGGCAATTTTTTTTATCACCTTCCTTACGACAGGTGGTTGTGAATGTGGATGATCCGTATGGTCGTCGCTTGATTCAGGAACTGCCATCTTCGGTTTCAATCGTAACGGTTGGGATTCAGCAGGAGGCGGATTTGCAAGCGACCCAAATCCGTTTGGATGAAAAGGGGACGCAATTTACGTTGCGAATGGGAAAGAAGGCATGGAACATACAGACGCCGTTATGGGGCTCCTTCAATGTTTCGAATATTTTGGCGGCGTTAGGCGTGTTACAGGCGCAAGGATACGATATCGAATCGGTTCTGCCGGTATTTTCTTCGTTCCCTGGTGTTCCAGGACGTTTAGAAAAAGTTCCCAATACGATGGGAATTTCTGCTTTCGTTGATTTTGCGCATACGCCGGAATCGTTACAGTGCGTCCTGGAAGTGTTGCGTGCATGTATGAAAAAGAAGTTGTATGTGGTGTTTGGCTGTGGAGGGAATCGAGATCGTTCCAAACGGCCGTTCATGATGCAAGTGGCAGAAACGTATGCGGATCATGTATGGGCAACTGCGGATAATCCAAGGTATGAGTCGCTCGCGCAAATTTTCCAGGATATGCGTGCGGGTCATCAGCAACCATTCAAAGTGGATTTTGTGGAAGATCGTGCAGAAGCAGTGCATAGGGCTTTGCAACAATGCCAACCGGGAGATTGTATCTTATTGGCGGGGGAAGGCACTAATGAAATGCAAGAAGTACAAGGGCAATTTTATCCAAGTAACGATCGAAAGATGATCGAAGCATATTTTCAAGCGAAGCAGAAAAGGTAGTGATGGATTTCCATCCACTTGATTTGCAGGAATGGACCGGCGGCGTTTGGTCAAAAATTCCTTATTCTGTCATTTCGTCGTTTCAGTTTGATACACGGAACGGCGTGCAACATGCTTGCTTTTTAGCAATTCCGACCGAAAAAGAAGATGGTCATCGGTATGTCAAAGCCGCGGAGACACTAGGCGCTTCTGCAGCCATTGTGGAGCATGAAGTTCCGGATTGTACCTTGCCGCAGTTGAAGGTGGAAAATACCGTTTCTGCGTTTCAGGAGATTGCGCGGCGCTATCGTCAAACATTACCGACGCGAATCCTTGCGTTAACCGGAAGCGCGGGAAAAACTTCTGCAAAAGAATTTTTATCAATATTATTAGGAGAGCATACGTTTAAGTCCTATGGAAATCAGAACAACGCGCTGGGGATTCCTCTTTCGATCACTCATATCGATGGCAGTTTGCATAAAACAGCGGTATTGGAAGCGGGTGTTCGGCTGCCGAAAGAGGGGGATGTTTTTGCATCGATCTTGCAACCAGATGTGTCGATTTTGATCAATGTAGGGCCAACGCATTTGGAATTTTTTGGTCAGATCAAAGCGGTTGCACGCGAAAAAATGAAATTGATAAATGCGGCAAAAGAGCGCGCATATGTTCCCTCCGAATGGGCATTTTTATCTCAAAAACATCCTACGTATGTTTTTTCAGAAAAAAAGTTACCGGGGCAATCGAATGCCATACTCTACCGTACCTGCTGGGAAAAGGGACGATGGAAATGCTGCGTGTCGTCGCATGAATTCTCAATCCCATTCCCTTTAGGAGATTTGGCTGCGAAAACCTTTGCCTGCATGATCGGAGTTGCTTTGCAAGAAGGCGTTTCGTGCGACGATATCCAAGCGCGATTGTTGCAATGGAAGCCGTTGCCGAACCGGGGTGCTTGGAAGGTCGTGCACGACCGGCATTATTTTGTGGATTGTTACAACGCCAATCCGATGGCGTTTGAAAATAGCTTGCAGCAATTGATGCGAGAACAGCCTCATTTACCGCCGGTTTGCTACGTCATCGGCAGCATGTTGGAATTGGGAAAAAATGCAACGATGTTCCATCGGCCATTGGCGCGTTGTTTTCGAATTCGCCCCGAGGATGTTTTTGCCTGTATTGGCATTTGCGCAGATGCTTTGCGAGAAGGATTTTTGGAGCAAGGCGCGCAACCTTCACAGGTGTTTACCTTTTCAACGACTGATGAAGCGCGTGCTTGGATAACGAACCTTCCTCATCGCTACTTTTATTTAAAAGGAAGTACTGCGTACCATTTAGAAAAATTGGTTGCCGAATAGTTTTTTCTTTTTATTCTAAATATTGATGGAAGCACCGAAGGATATTACGCATTGCTTGGCTGTGGACCCGCATCGTTCCTGCGATTTTAAAAAGCGACCAGTCAATTCATTTTTGAAGTATACGTACGGATTGCTGTTCTTGGTGCTTTTGTTGCAAATTGTTTTTTTCTGCTTGTAAGGCAAAACGCTTGAGGTATTTCCTTGCGATTTTCGTTTTGCTTTTTTCCAAAAAAATCGCTTCAATAAATGTATGATGGGAGAATGTGAAGAGGAAGAGCGAAAAGAGTCAGAAACGGTAAACGGGATGATTGAGAAACGGTTTCTGCAAGAGCGAAAAGTTTTTTTGTGGGGAGAAGTGACAGATAAATCCGCGAAGGAGGTAACCGAGAAGTTGATTTATTTAGAATTACAAGCGCCAGGTCAACCGATTTCTTTTTACATCAATACGCCTGGTGGATCGATTACCGCGGGGATGGCGATTTATGACACCATGCAATTGGTGCAATCTCCTGTTTCGGTGATTGTAACGGGATTGGCAGCCAGTATGGGCTCCATTTTGCTATGCGGTGCGCAAAAAGGCCGTCGGTTTTTATATCCACATGCGCGTGTCCTGATTCATCAGCCGCTGATCATGGGACAGATTGAAGCTTCTGCGGTCGATATTCATATTCAAGCGCAAGAAATGGAAAAATCCCGCGATGAGATAAATCAAATTTTAGCAAAGGCTTCCGGTCAGCCGATCGAAAAAATCCGGCATGATACCGACCGTGACTTTTACCTAAATGCTAAAGAAGCGATTGAGTATGGTTTGGCGGATGAAGTGATTACGCAAGCCTTGCTATAATTCCTACCGTGCGCAAAGGGAATTGGATTTGCGGTAGAGAAAGAAAAATTTTTCGAACCAGCAGCGGATAGCTTGAAATCCATTGGTTGCTTTTTGTGGGCAGGTGAATTTCCCGTAACGATTTCATCCTTGCTCCCTGCTTTGCTTTTTCAAAAGATGAAGGGAAGAGCATGTTTGTGGATGAAGTCGAGGTGTTTTGGAAAGCTGGAAAAGGAGGGGATGGTTGTTGTAGCTTTCGGCGAGAGAAGTATATCCCGAAAGGGGGCCCGGATGGGGGCGATGGCGGCAAAGGTGGCGATGTAATTTTGGAGTGTTCGCCCCATGTCGATGATTTGAGCGAGTTTCGTTATAATCCGCATGCGCAAGCGCAGAATGGGCAAAATGGGATGGGATCCGATTGCTATGGGCGCGGTGGAGACAATTGCGTGCTGAGCGTCCCTCCCGGAACGCAAGTGGTAGATGCATATACTCACCGTTTGGTTGCGGAAATTTTGAAGCTTGATACGCGAACTGTGATTTTAAAGGGTGGACGCGGCGGTTTGGGAAATTTGCATTTTAAGTCATCGACCAACCGAGCGCCTCGGCAAAGAACCCTGGGGCAGCCGGGGGAAGAGGGTCGCTTCCAATTGATTTTGAAAACCATTGCGGATATTGGGTTGGTTGGCTTCCCGAACGCCGGAAAATCTTCCCTCATTCGCTGCCTGACCCATGCACAACCGAAGGTCGCTTCTTACCCGTTTACCACGTTGCATGCTCATGTTGGGGTGGTGACAGAAAAGGATTACCGACGTTTGTTGATTGCTGATATTCCCGGATTGATCGAGGGCGCTAGCCAAAACAAAGGTTTAGGTTACCGTTTTTTGCGGCACATTGAGCGTTGCCAAGCGTTGTTGATGGTATTGGACATGGCGGGAAGCGATCAGCGAAAGCCTTGGGAGGACTTTGTGCAATTGCGGAAGGAATTATCGCTCTATGGCGCTCATTTAGCAGAAAAGCCATTTTTGATCGTGGTGAATAAGAGTGATTTGCCGGAATTTGCGGAAAATAGGAAAATTTTTATGAAAAAATTTCCGACCAGCACGCTTTTCCCGATTTCTTGCCGAACCGGCGATGGATTATCGACCCTACGATCGTATATCTTGGATCGTTTTGTCCCGAAATGCGAGAGTGAGGAAATTGTGGAAGAATCCAAGGAAGCGGTTGCGTAAAAATGAAGGAGCGGCTATTTTTATCCGCTGGATTTTCGGATTTTTGTGTCGGTTGGGCGCAAGGAGAACAATGGCGTTATGTGCGATGTGGGACGGAGCCGATTGCCGAGCGATTGTTTGCTGCTTTACAGCCTTGTATGGAAAGCATTTGCTGGGAGGCGGTATCGATTTTTTTGCTCAACGGTCCTGGTTCTACGTTAGGGATTCGTACCTTTTGCGCGTTTATTCGGACCTTGTTGGTTTGTAAAAAAATTCCTGCGTCACACGTTTGGGTTTGCGATTCTTTGCATTTTGCGCGGTTGGTTTTAGATCAACGACCATCATCGCGACCGATTTGTGCGCGCGTTCAAGGTATGCAAATTTTTTGCCTTGGGCCGAAGGAGAATACCATTCATCGAGCGTCGGAAGCGGAAAAATTGCAGGCCGTTTGGTTGCCCCATCCTTGTTTGCCGAAAGATTTGCCCTTTTTTCATTTTACAGAAGGAGAAATTGTACCGCTTTTGCAGCTGAAAAATCCTTGGTATGAAACCGATGCGCCGGATGTGTTTTCAGCGGGAACGAACTTCTTTTGATAAAAGTGTGAAAAAGCGTTTTTTTATACCCAACCGAGAACCACTGCCAAGAACGCGCAGAGGAACAATGGAAGGTTATAGTGTAGAAAAGTAGGGATGCACGTATCGCGAATATGATCGTGCTGGCCGTCGATATTGAGTCCGGATGTTGGACCCAAAGCGGTTTCGGATACGGGAGCACCGGCATCTCCCAAAGCAGCTGCGGAAGCCATTAAAATAACGATTTCCGGGATTGTGTAATGGAGTTGGACGCACAACGGGATAAAGATGGTGGAGATGATGGGAATGGTGCTGAAAGAGGAACCGATTCCGAGGGTGATGATAAGCCCAATGAAAAGGATCAAGAACGCGCTGATGGCTTTATTTTCCGGCATCAAAGGCAGCAGGTCTTGAACCAATCGTTCCACGCTGTGTGTTTCCTTTAAAACGTTTGCAAAACCAGCGGCGGTTAACATGACAAAGGCGACAAATCCCATCATGAAAATCCCTTTGTGAATCAGCTCATCGAGGGTATGGCGCGAGACCGTTTTGGATAGGAAGAGGATCCCTAGCCCGATCAACGCTCCTAAGGGTAAGGAGTGCGTGGTTAATTGAAGGATAAAGGCTGTGATAATGGCAGACAGGAAGATGATTTGTTGTTTGATGGGAATGGACGTAGGGGCCGTTTGAGCAACCGAGCGGCTTTGTTCTGAATAAGCGCGGGGTTTGCGGTAAGAAATCAGCACCGCCACGAGCAACCCAAAAAGCATAGAAAGCCCGAGAAGGATAAAACAGTGAGCATTTTCTTGATAGGTGGAGGTAATGCCGTTTTGTTGCAAATTATCCAGGATTAATTTTTGAAAGATCAACCCGAATCCAGCAGGAATGGAGATGTAAGGTGCAACCAGACCGAATGAAAGGATACAAGCAATCGCGCGGCGATCGATTTTCAGGCGGTTCATAAGGGGCAATAGGGGTGGAATAAGCATGGGGATGAAGGCAATATGAACCGGAAAGATATTTTGTGAAGACATGGCAATGCAGGTTAAAAGGAAAAAGAACCCGTATTTTTTTTGACCAATCCATTGAGTAACTTTTTGAGAAAAAACTGCGGAAAATCCTGTGTGTATCATCGCGGATGCAAAGGCTCCGAGCAAAATGTAGCTGAGGGAAGTTTCGGCATTATGGCCCATTCCTTGAATAAAGGTATCCATAACACTTTTGATCGGGATACCGGCGCACAATCCAGCTGTGATCGCTGAAAGCAGCAAGGCTAGTAGGACGTTAATTTTCTTTAAGCAAAGAAGGTACAGAACCGCAATCGAAACGACTACTGGATTTGTAAGAATATTCATAACAACTAAGAATATTCATAACAAATGATGATGGCGGTTGTGACGATTGCAAGCAAAAAATTCGAACGATTGAGGATTTCCATTCTTTACAGCATCGGTGAAAGAGGGAAAAATGGGAAAAAATGGAACCTCATTTGAAAACGATTTTCGCAGGCATTCGCTTGATCATCTTGGATGTGGATGGTGTCTTGACCGATGGAAAAATTTATTGGTCGATGCAAGGGGAATGCATGAAAGTGTTTAACGCAAGAGATGGTTTCAGTGTCCGTAAATTGACGGAAGCAGGATACTTGTTTGCGATTATTACCGGAGGGAAGACAGAAATGGTAGCGAAACGTGCAGAATACATGGGCGTGAAACATGTGTTTTTAAACGTAACCGACAAATTGGCAGTTTTTGAATCCTTCATGCAAACCGTAAACATCAACCCGAAGGAAGTGGCTTACATGGGGGATGATCGGATTGATTTGCCGGTATTGAAAAAAGTGGGTTTGCCGGCTTGCCCGAAGGATGCGATCCCAGAGGTGCAGTCGGTTTGTTCTTTTGTTTCGAGGTACAATGGTGGGTGTGGAGCGGTCCGAGAATTGTGTGATGCGATTTGGGAGGTGCAGCATCCATGCGTTGGCTAGCGTTGGAAAGTTCTTGCGATGAAACTGCGCTCGCGGTTTGGGATACCGACCAGCGGAAAATTTTATACGAACAAGTTTTATCGCAAATGGAAGCGCATGCGGCCTATGGTGGTGTGGTGCCAGGCATTGCAATTCGTGAGCATTTAAAAGGTTTTCCGATTTTGTTGGAAAAAATGCAACCGTCGTTCGATATTTCGACCATCGATGCAATTGGAGTGACGCATGGCCCTGGATTAATCGGGTGCTTAGGAATGGGAGTGGCGTATGCGCAATCCTTGCAGTTATTGTATCAATGCCCTCTGTATGGAGTGAATCATTTGCACGGGCATGCCTTATCTCCTTTTTTACATTCCTTTGAAACCGACCTTGCGTTTACGTTCGAAGCGGTTTGCCCACATTTGGGATTGCTGGTTTCGGGCGGCAATACGTTGTTGTTTGAAATGCGATGCAAGAAGGTTATGGATGGGGAACCTGCAGAAGCAGGTTTGCCAGCAGGAGTTTTTACAAAGACGAAACTGAAGTTCCATGTATGGGCAAAGACCGTGGATGATGCAGCTGGCGAGGCGCTCGACAAAGGAGCTAGGTTGTTGGGGTTCCCCTATCCGGGTGGGCCGTTGATGGAACGTTGTGCTTCAACCGGCGATGCGAATTTTGTCCAGTTTCCGCGCGCGTTTTCTCAAAAATCCGAAATGAAGTTTAGTTTTTCCGGATTAAAAACCAGCTTGCGGTATTTTTTAGAAAAATTACCGGCGGAGGCTATGGAAAAGAAAAAACCTTCCATTTGCGCTTCGTATCAGGCGGCGGTGGTGGATGCTTTGGTCCAAAAACTTCAGGCTGTTTATGAGCAAGGCAATTTCCGAAGCCTGGGCGTTTCCGGCGGTGTTTCGAACAATGGCCTTTTGCGGGAACAATTGCAGGCGTTTGCTGATCGAAAAAAAGTTCCTTTGTTCTTGCCGCCCAAAGGGGAAGGGGGAGATAATGCGGCGATGATTGCCTTTACAGCGCCGTTTTTGGCGAAGCCGTTGCAATTGAACCCGAATCGAACGTTGGATGAGGAAGGGTAACAATCGGTACAATCAAGACGTGCTTTCCACATCCATTTTATAAAAAGTTTTGCCAAAAAGCAAAATTGCGAAGAATAATTGAAGAAAAGATAATATCAACAATGGATCCGATCGATGGCTCTAAACCGTTATGCTTCTATTTATTAGGAGCCGGTGGTATGGGAATGGCACCGTTCGCTCGCTACATCAGCGATCAAGGGCATCGTGTGTATGGATGGGATGATTTTATTTCTGAAGAGCGTAAACAACGTTTATCGTTTATTCATTGGCAAAATACCATTCCGCCGCATTGCGACCTTTGCGTATGTTCATCTGCGATTGATCCAAAGCATCCTTTGCGAATGGCTGCGCAGCGGGTCTGTCCTGTGTACCTACGCGGGATGTTGATTGCGAAACTGTTGCATTCACAGCGCTTGTGCGTGGTTAGCGGTAGTCACGGAAAATCTACCACGGTTGCCTATCTCATTCACTTTTTTCATCGTTCTCATCTTCCGTTAAATTACTTGAGCGGTGCGGAGTTTCAATCGGATGCGTACGCCGTTGGGTGTGGAAAATACAAGGATGCATGGACGGTATTGGAGCTGGATGAAAGCGATGGTACGATTGAAGCGTTTTCTCCTGCGGTTTCGGTGATCCTCAACACCGATTGGGATCACCCTCGCCATTATCCAACCAAAGAGAGCTATCAAAAGATGTTCGCGGCGCTTGCAGTTCGTACCCAGGAATGTGTGATTTCCAAGGAGGTTTTTCAGCCGTCTCCTATGAAGCAACTTGCGATTCCTGCAGCGAAAACCTTGTTGGAGGAAAACATTTCTGCCGCTTCGGCTGCGTTTCATTATTTAACGGGAAAAACGGTGACGGCAAATGATGTTCAATCGTTCCCGGGCGTGAAGCGTCGACAGGAGGTTTTGTTACAAACGCAACGGTTCAAGGTTGTGTCGGATTACGCGCACCATCCGAGCGAGTTACAAGCGTTGTGGCAGTATTTAGGGGTAGGCAAGAACAATGTATCGGTGGTGTTTGAGCCGCATCGTGCTTCGCGTTTAAAGTGTTTTTTGCATGAGTTTGTTCGAGCATTAAAGCGTTGTTCGCAGGTATATGTCCATCCGTTGTACGAAGCGTTTGAAGCTGCAGATTGCAATGAAAAGTCGCTTTTGGCGGCGTTACCCAATGGAAGGCCCTTTGGGCAGTTGAACGTATCCGATTGGGTTTCGCAGGAACAACCTTGCACCCTGGCGTTTGTGGGAGCGGGAAAAATCGATGCGTATGCGCGGCGTTGGGTGGAGCAATGGATTCATGCGGTGGTTTCTTTTTTTTCTTCGCGCGGGCTTGCGGTCAAGACGCATGTTTCGCTCCAAAATGTTTCCATGATGGGCATCGGCGGGAGCGCTTTGTTTGCTTACGAGCCAAAAGAGGTGCGAGATTTGCAAAAAGTGCTCAAGGGTTGTTTGCAAGTAGGCTTGGAGGTTTACGTGCTAGGGAAAGGATCCAATGTGTTGATCCCGGAAACGCGGTGGGATGGAATGGTGATTTTCTTGCGACAGCCGTTTTGGACGCAATGTGAATTCCTTCGCGAGGAAGAGGTCGAAAAGATCGAAAAAAATGACAATGATGCCATCGATACCTTTGAAACGGAAGGGATTGGCGATCCGCAATTTGGGCTGCCGCGCTATGTACGAGTGGGAGCCGGTATGCTTTTACCAGCGTTTTTGGATCGAATGGAAGCGGAAGGCGTTGGCGGTTTTAGTTTATTGGAAGGAATCCCTGGAACGCTGGGGGGGGCTTTGGTGATGAATGCGGGCATGGGTACGAATGGCATTTGCGATTGTGTGCAGCAAGTGACTTGGATGGATAGAGAGGGGAATCTTCATGAGGTTTCTCGCAAAAATTTGCAGTATGGCTATCGGTCATGCGAGACGTTGCGCGATGGCATTGTTTTATCTGCCGTTTTAAGGGGAAGAAATGCAACAACCGATCGGGTGCAGCAAGAGCGAATGGAGGTGCGAGAAAAGCGCGAGCATACTCAGCCGAAAGGGAAAAGCTTGGGTTGCTTTTTTAAAAATCCAGAAACGTGTTCAGCAGGAAAATGCATAGAGGAGAGTGGGCTGAAGGGTGCGAGGGTAGGGGATGCTTTGATTTCGCCGCAACATGCGAATTTTTTGATGAACATGGGTGCAGCGCGATTTGCCGATGTGGTTCAATTGGTTCAACAAGTTCGTTCAACCGTTCATGAAAAGACGGGCATTTGGTTAGAGCCAGAGGTGCGTGTTTTGGGACGTTCGTGGGAAGATATTTTATGAAAAAAGTAGCGATGAAACATTTTAAAAGAATTGTTGTTTTGTGTGGCGCTCAAAGTTACGAGCGGGAGGTTTCGCTTGAATCGGGAGAGGTGGTTTTTCAAGCCTTGAAAAAGATGTATCCGACGTTTTTATGGGTGTTGGATTTAAACGAGCTGCCGTGGGTTGGGCTCTCTCCAAACGAGGATTTAATTTTCCCCGTGATCCATGGGGATTTTGGCGAGGATGGTCAGCTGCAAACGTTATTGGAAGAGCGAGGGTTTACGTACATCGGAAGTGGACCGATAGCGAGTTCGTTGTGCATCGATAAATTGCGCAGTAAACAATTTGCATTGGAGCATTCCATACCGGTTTTGCCCGCGATGGAATTGCAAGCAAAGCAAGCGTTATCGAAAGAAGAGATCGAGCACACGTTAGGAAGTACCTCGTTCGTTTTAAAACCGGTTGATAAAGGGAGTAGTTTGGGGGTGTACCTATGTTCGGATTTTTCGAATTTACAAGAGGTTTGGGAAAATTTGCATAAGAGTGGAAAAGTAAAGGAAGCATTACCCTATCCACTCGATCGTTGCCGTTGGATGTTAGAACGGCGCATCAAGGGGCGAGAATTAACGGTTGGGTTATTGCACGGAAAAGCGTTATCGGTTGGAGAAATTTGTCCGCAGCAAGGTTTTTATGATTATGAGCATAAATATACCGATGGAATGTGTACTTATCAATTTCCCGCCTCTTTACCCGAAGAAGCCGCTCAGCGACTGCAGCAAATTTCCGAAAAATTCTTCCAGGCTGCTGGTTGTCGCGATTTTGGTCGAGCGGATTTTATGATGGATACCGATGGAAATCCTTGGTTTTTGGAAATGAATACAATTCCTGGAATGACACTGCATCATAGTTTGTTGCCCAAGAGTGCTGCGTGTCTTGGAATCTCTTTTGAAGAATTGCTTAAGCGTTTGGTGGATCATGCGTGCGATCGGTTCTTGAAAAAGTGATGTGCAAATCCTGTCCCGTTGTTGAGCGAAATTTTGAAACATTTTTTCTTCCCATGAAGGAGACTGCAAAACCGAACACAAGGTAAATGGGCGGCATGGCATTGAAAAAACGTAACGAAGCCTCCTGGAAACAATTGCAGCAAAAGCCGCGTTGGACCTGGCAACGGATTCGTTGGATTGTGTTACGCATGGCGATGGTGGTTTTCGGAATAACGGCAATCGTTGCTTTCATCGGATGGTTTGCCAAAAAACAGCCGGTGCAACCCTTAGAAAAGGTTTATTTTTCGACCGATGGAGTCCTGCAACGAACGTGGTTCCTTTCTCGAGTAGCAATTCCATGGGGAAAAGGATTGATGTCGATTGATTTAGAAGCATTGCAAAAAAAATGCTTGCAGTGTCAACAAATCGAATCGGTTGTGATTACACGAGCGTTTCCGAATGCGTTAAAAATTCGATTGAAAGAACAGAAGCCATGCGCGAAGTTACGTTTATCGAAAAATGGCCGTTCATACGTAGGTTTGGTTTCTCGTAACGGTGTGATTTTTCAACCGATTCAGTATACACATCAACAGTTGAAAAATTTCATCACGCTTTCCGAAATACCGACGAATTTGTTGCAACAAGGCACGATTGTTGGTTTTGAAAAAGTTGCGCGCTTATTGCAATTTTTGGAACAAAAAGCTCCCGATGCGTTTTATGGGATACAAAGGGTTTCTTTGCAGCATTTTGACCCGTTTTTGGAGGAAAAATGGCAAACGGTTGAATTGAGCATGCGGCCGTCTTGGACGTTGGTTTTCCCAATTCAGCAACTGGAAGAAGCGTTGTCAAAATTGCGGTCGATTTTGCGGGGGCTTTCTTTGCAGCAACGAAAAAATTTACGCCGGCTAAATCTTGCTTTAACGCACCCGGTTGTCGAGTTTTTTTAAAAATTTTTAAAAAAATACTTGACGAGACTTTGAGCGGATTTTTTTAATGAAATGGTTGTTATTGAAGCTTTCTTGGAATTTTTAAGAGGATGAGAATCCCTTGATAGATTTCAGGAAGGACCTTGAGATAGGAACATCGTTCTTTGAAATATGCTTTGTGCAAATGTTCGGGAAAACCGAATAAAACTTTTAAGGTAGTTCTTTTTTTTAAGAAATACCCTCAGAAAAAAACTGAGTATAGAAATAACGCAAAATGACAAGAGCAAGGTAATCTTTGTATGCGATTAGGGATAATTTCGTACGGAGAGTTTGATCCTGGCTCAG
>JAGDCJ010000032.1 GCA_017958565.1 Opitutales bacterium | reverse complement strand
TCTCACACCTCCCCTTCGCTACCGCCCTCCAGTACATAACCCCCGTCACCGGTAACAGGCAAAACAAATAAATCGGATCGCAAAATAACATACCTTACATCTTTATTTAACCTTTAGTGAAATGTTTGAAAAGGTTTTTCTTAGAGAGAAAAGCACCAATCAATACGGTAATGGAAATTGTTCGCACAAGGATCGAATCGACTGCCGAATTTTTTCATTCCCTACTGGATTTTGCTCCAAAAGCGTTTGATGCATCCAATCCGAAATGGTTTCCATTTCCGCCAATCCCATCCCACGAGAGGTCAAAGCAGCCGTCCCAATCCGCAATCCGCTGGTTTGGAAAGGACTACGCGTTTCTCCCGGAACGGTGTTGCGATTCACCGTTATACAATTGGCTTCTAACCAATCTTGCGCCTGTTTTCCAGATAGTTCTGGATAAGAAGGCCGCAAATCTACCAAAAACAGGTGATTATCGGTCCCATCGCTGACTAAGCGATAACCTTTCTTTTGAAAACATTCCGATAAATGCTTCGTGTTATCCAAAACATGCTGTTGATAGACTTTAAAGGCCGGCGATAAAGCTTGTTGAAAACAAACCGCTTTCCCGGCAATCACATGCATTAAAGGTCCCCCCTGCGTTCCAGGGAAAACGATCGAATCTAACTCTTTTGCATAGCGTTCTTTGCAAAGAATTAAACCACCGCGAGGGCCACGAAGCGTTTTGTGCGTAGTCGTCGTCACGAAATCGGCGTAAGGGACCGGAGAAGGGTGCAACCCGACCGCTACCAGTCCTGCAATATGCGCGATGTCTGCCATTAAATAGGCACCGCAAGCTTTTGCGATCGCTCCCATCCGTTCAAAATCAATGATCCGTGGGTAAGCCGATGCACCAACCGTAATCATAGCTGGTTTTTCTCGCATCGCAGTTTCTTCTAGTTCCTCATAACAAATGCGTCCGGTTTTCTCATCTACCCCGTAATGCACCACTTGAAACAACATTCCGCTGATATTTTTTTCATAGCCATGCGATAAGTGGCCGCCGCAATCCAACCGCATGGTAAGCAACTTATCGCCTGGTTTTAACACAGACAAATACACCGCTACATTGGCTTGCGTTCCTGAATGAGGTTGCACATTGGCATGCTCGGCACCAAAAATTCGCTTCGCCCGATCGATCGCCAACTGCTCAATCGCATCTACGCAACGACAACCGCCATAGTAGCGTTTTTGTGGGTACCCTTCGGCATATTTGTTGGTCAAAACGCTTCCGACGGCTTCCAAAATCGCTGGAAGCGTAAAATTTTCCGATGCAATTAGCTCCAAACCGTCATTTTGCCGCTTTTTTTCTTGACGGATCCAGTCAGCGATTACCGGATCAAACAAATCTAAAGATTGCGTAGGGAGAGAAAAAGTTTCCGATAGATGCTTTTCCATAAAAAATAAAAAGGATGCTTTTTTATTTCATTCATTCAAAATCGACCTGACAAGTCTTTTCTCATGATGATTTTATGCCCTCCCTTCAATCGCTCTGTAACATCCATTCACTCTTGCAAACACAAAGAACCGCTGTTGCAAACGGCAAAAGCACCGGATCTGCCTTACGCAGAAAATGTATGCAAAAACCAATGGGAGCGATTCAGGGTGCTCGAATGCTCAAAAACTCTTTTCGATGAAACAATCTACTCGCCTAATGGGAACCGAACAAAACGTCTGATAACAATATTTTCTCCCAATTTTGCAATCTTCGACGTGATTAAATCGCGAATTGTCATCGAAGGATCTTTCACAAAAGGCTGATCCAGTAAACAAACTTCCCCAAACCACTTTTTCAACTTTCCTTCCACAATTTTTGCAATCGCTGCAGCTGGCTTTCCAGCACACTGCGCTTGGGCAATTTTTGTCTCTTTTTCAATCACTTCCTGCGGCACCGATTCTTGCGTCAAATAAAGCGGATTCGCTGCCGCAATTTGCATGGCAATATCGGCAACCATCTGCCGAAATTCTTCATTGCGCGCAACAAAATCGGTCTCACAATTCACTTCCACTAGCACTCCCAATTTTCCGCCACCATGAATGTACGCATGGACCAAGCCCTCTTTAGCACTTCGCCCAGCCTTTTTTGCAGCACTTGCGATTCCTTTTTCCCGTAAAAAAACAATTGCTTCTGTTTCCACTCCGTTGCTTTCCTGCAATGCTTTTTTGCAATCCATGTAGCCTGCGCCCGTTTTTTCACGAAGCGCCGCTACCATTTGACTGGTAATTTCGGTCATGACTTTTTCTCCTGAGCTACTTCTTCTGGTTTTTCCGTTACATTTTGTTTAACTTTTTTGAGCAAACGGCTCTTTTCCTTGTTCTTTGCATCCGTGGCTCTTTTTTGAGCGATACGAGACTTCTCCTCTGAACGTCCCGTGACAGCCACCTTTTCTTCTTTCAATTCTTTTTTCTCCAACGTTCTCTTCAAGGGCTTCGAGCCAACGGCATGAAGTTTGGAAGCTTGTACCGGCCGTTTCCGCATCCAGCTTTTGGTACGCAGAGAAAAAGCGGCCGCATTCGGAAGCAGCTTGTTCGCCTGATTCAATTTCTTCAATTCTACACCCTGCAACATCGCCCCTTGTAAAACATCGAACAAAACACGCAACGCCTTCACGGAATCATCGTTCGCTGGAATCGGGAAATCCAATGTGGTTGGATCCGAGTTCGTATCGACAATACCTACGATTGGAATTTGCAAACGACGCGCCTCCCGAATCGCAATCTCCTCTTTCATAGCATCGACCACAAACAAAACGTTTGGGCACGCATTTAAATGTAAAATCCCTTCAAACCCACGATGCATGCGCACCATTTCACGGCGAATCGCCGAGCTTTCTTTTTTAAACATTTGATCCAACTCGCCCGATTCCTCCATTGACAAAAAGCGTTTGTATTTCGCCAAGCTGGTCTCAATAGTTTTAAAGTTCGTCAAGCAGCCACCCAACCAACGATTGGCACAAAAGGGCATTTCCGTCGCTTTCCCTAACCCGCGAATCAATTCCTGCGCTTGCGGCTTCGTTCCAACCAGCAAAACAGTGGCGCCGTTCTGAATTTGCTCCATCAAAAAAACGGCCGCTTTTTCTAAACAAGCGCGCGTTTTTTCTAAATCGATAATGGAAATTCCATGCAAGTGTCGGTACAGGTAAAGACCGAACTTTGGATTCCATCGTTTTACCTGGTGGCCAATATGCACACCTGCCTCAAACATTGTTTCGTATTCTAATTCCATAAATGTCTCCGTATTCTTTTTAGAACCTTGGATCAGAGGGTTAAGGGTTTAATGCTTTTCATTAGAAGTCATTTTTGATGCCAATGCAAGCAAACTTTAAAATGGTTGATGTTCAGGCGAGGATTTTTCCCGTACCAACTCCGTCGTATGAAAATAAATCACATATTCATGCATCTTGGCAAAATCAATTTGCTCGTGCGCAACCTGCTCTCGAAAATACGCATCGGTCATTAATTTTCGGATAAAGTAGCGTTTCGTCGCAATTTGTAAACGGTAATGCTTAACATCCGCCTCCAAATGTTCTCGCTGCGCGTGCAACGCTTGATACTGTCGGTAAGCATTTTGGAAACGTTTTCCCCAAAAGAAATAAATTGCCAAAACGGATCCTACAAGAAATAAAAGATACGCTCCTTTTTTCCGAAAAAACCCAAGCATCATTGCTGATCCGTCACCATTTTCCCATTGCGAAAGGCAACAAGCAACGTTAAAATACAAAAAGTATGACCGTTCCTAAAAACTTCCTTTCCCTCTTTGCCTTGCTGATGCTTGTAAAACTTGCTTCTCAACAGTTGATCCATGCTCAACCATTACCCCAAACGCCTGTTGCACAAAATTTTTCGCAATATCATTCCAAGCTCCCTACCTTTGTACTCCATTTGCCAAAAGATGGATTTCGTTTCTCTGTTCCCTTTTCTTTTTTCCAAAAAACATCACCTCTTTTTTCTCATAAAACTCTAAAATCATCCGATATACAGGCAAAGGCATCCAAGGAAGAGCAGCATTTTGAAAAAGTTTCATCCTTTTTAAAAACGCTCCGAATTGAAGGCCTGCGAATGGATGGAATGCATTCCCGTCTCCAAATTGATGGAAATGCGTACGGCTTAAACACCCCTATTTCCAAAGATCCGCACCTTCAATGGATAGGATTCGCCCACCATGAGCTGATTTTTCGCGATGAATACAACCAAGAATACCGAAAATCGATCTTCCCAAACCCATGAAGAGCCTTCGGAATTATTTCATCCCATCGACACGGAAAAAGAAGGAGAAGAATCTTATAGGATTTCCGAAGAAGAAAAACGGCAAACAACCATCTGGTTATGGGCTGTTATTTTCTTCATCATTGGGTGCATCGCCGTTCAACATCATCCAAAGCCCTTTCTTAAAACCCTTCCGCAAGCTCCTTTGCCGACGAAATCATTTTCGATCTCCCCTTATTTAAACGCAAATGTTCCTTATCAAGGATTTCGGTTGGCTGATCTAAAAAACGACGCCATCCGCGATGCCTTTGATAGCGGAGAGGAAAATTTTATCGAAACGCAAACCGCACAAGAATTTTCTTATCGAAAAACTGCTTTATTTGACAATACCCAAAAAACGATTTTTACCCACAATGCCCATTTCCAGTTTCCCAAGCATAAAAAATCGATTTCGAAATGGTTGCAAGAGCAGCCCATTCAACAAATCACCTATAAACAATTTGAAAGCTATTTCACGCTGAATCATCAAATTTTTCACTTGGGGGATATGGTCGATACCGAGCAACAAATTCAATTTGTCGACATTGATCCGGTGGATCGAAAAATCTTTTTCTCGGATTGTTTCAAAAATCGATATCCGCTCTCTTATTAACCACTCCTCATTGACATCCAAAACTTTTTCCCTTACATTCGAAACATGAAAAAGAATCATGGATGGCTCGTACTCGGTACCGTGTTATCGCTGACTGGATGCACACAAACGGAAAGAGGATTAGCGGGAGCCGGGCTAGGGACGGCCATAGGGGCAGGAATTGGGCAAGCGATTGATGGGCGAACCGGCGGAACGGTTCTAGGGGCCGCTGTAGGAGGAATTGCCGGTGGAGCTATGGGAGCTGCCACCTATAAGGAAGAAGGAAGGAAACCTGCCAAAAAAGTATCTTACGAAGAACCGGCGCCTTCTTACAGGCCCATTCAGGCAACCGACGAATTAGAACAAGCGCGCATCGAATTAAAGAAAAAAAAGCTCGAGCAAGAAAGTTTAGCGATTGAGAATGAAAAGAAACGATTGCAATTAGAAAAAAAGCAGCTGGAATTGGAAGAAATGAAATTAGATCAAATGAAATTAAAAAATATTCAGAAAAAACCATAAAAGCCTTGCTTGCAAGCAACTGCACTTTTCGCCTTGTTTCTCGAACCGATTTAACCTTGACGATACTCCAAAATCCACGTTTCTTAAAGCCAACAGGAAGGATGGCAGAGTGGACGATTGCGACGGTCTTGAAAACCGTTAAACTGAAAGGTTTCGTGGGTTCGAATCCCTCTCCTTCCGCCAGGAAAGGATAACCTATTTCTACGCAATCCAAAAAAATTCTGATTTTAGGAGCGAACGGTTTTATTGGAAGTTCTCTGTGCGCGCATTTGCTTGCCAAAACACCGCATGAAGTATACGCAGTCGATCTCGATACACACAAATTAACACCGTGCCTTTCTCATTCGCGCTTTCATTTTTATGAACGCGATCTGCTCATTCACCACACAGACATTCAGTACTTCGTCCGTAAATGCGATATTATTTTTCCTCTAGTAGCAATTGCCACTCCAGAAAGTTATGTGACGCATCCGTTAAGCATTTTCGAGCTCGATTTTGAAGCGAACCTGCAGGTAATTCGTTGGTGCGTACAATACCAAAAGCGCGTCATTTTCCCATCGACTTCGGAAGTGTATGGGATGGCCACCGATGAAGTTTTTGAAGAACATACCACCCATTTTATTGTCGGACCCATTGAAAAACAGCGCTGGATTTACTCTTGCTGTAAGCAATTAATAGATCGAATGCTGTATGCTTACGGCTTTGAAAAAAGCCTGGATTATACCATTTTCCGACCGTTCAATTTCATCGGCGCTAAACTAGACGATGTCCGCAATGACGCGGGTTCGCGCCTTTTAACACAATTCTTGCATAACATCTTCCATCATCAACCCATTACGCTGGTCGATGGAGGGAAAAATTGCCGATGTTTTACCTATATTGAAGACGGAATCGACTGTTTACTTCGAATCATTGAAAATAAGAACCATTGCGCTACGCGTGGCATTTTCAACATTGGGAACCCAAACGAAAACTATTCGGTTGCCGAAGTCGCTCAAACGTTAAAAACTATCCTTGCGGAGTTTGATCCAGCTTTAGCCGCATCGGTTCAAACACAGGTCGTATCTGCGGAGGCTTATTACGGGGAAGGGTACCAAGATGTTGCGCAACGAGTTCCCTCCATCCGAGAAGCACAAACCAAGCTAGGATGGTCGCCTCGTACCTCTTTCCCCGACGCACTACGAAAAATTCTCCAATACCATTTTCAAGGAATCGATTCTGACGCTCAACTTCTGCTGTCCTCGACCGTTTAATCAAAAGCTTGCTTTTTATCTCTGAATTCCATATGGTGAAGCTACGCTATGGATCCAGATTTCATCAATCGTTTTCTTGAAAAGAACCCGCTGCTCAAAAAAAAACAATCGCTCCTTGAATCGATTCAACCAGGTACTTACTGTTACCACAAAGGATGGGGTGTTGGTTGCATTCAAAGCATCCACGAAACCGATAACCGGATTCAAATCGCTTTTGAAAATCACCAAGAGCCAAAGTCCATGGATTTGGCTTTCGGCCTGCAAATCTTACAATTTTTACCGGAAAACCATCTGATCGTAGAGGTCCGAAAAGATGTAAACGCTGCACAAGTATTACTTCGAAGTCAACCCACCGCATGGGTCATCAAAGCTTTGCAAAATTTTCCCGAGCACAAAGCCAGCGCGCTGGAATTAGAAACGATCTTATCACAAGCGTTATCGCCTTTTTTCAAACCCGACAGGTTTAAACGCTGGTGGGTTTCGATGCAAAAAATACTCGTAAAAGATCCAATGATTTGCATCCCCAAGCACAAAAACGATGTTTATACGTTACGCGAGCAACCGATTTCACGAGAACAAGAACTGGTTGAAGCGTTTTTGTCCACACCTCAGCCCGACAAAAAAATAGGTATTGGGCGGCAACTGTGCCAATCGAATGCGCAGTGGGATTCCATTCGTGAAAGCATTCCGCAGCTATTGACCATCATAACCGCCCTTGCCAACAACTCAACGCTTTCTCTCGCACAACGGTTAGAAGCTTGCTGGATTCGAAATGATTTTTCGCATTTTCTCGATGCGGCTGCTCCGGAACCTGAACCAACGGCCCAATCGATCTTACAGACCGTACAAGATGCGAAAAAAATCGCTGCATGCGCAGAAAAAATCCCACATTGTTTTCAAGAACGTTTTTTCAATTTGCTCCCTAAGGCTTATCCTCATGAGTGGCAATCCATCGCCTTATCCTTGATCAAGCACGGCTCGATTTCTCTCATCGATACGAGCCTCCAATTTTTATGGAATCATGAAGGCAAAGCCTTACTTCAAAAAACGCTGTGTCAATGGTTACAAGAGCAAATATTGAGTAACCCTTTGATCATTTGGATCATCAAACATCGAAAAACTCCTCCTTACGATTCATTAGTACCTCCTTTACTCCAAGTATCCTTCTTAACTTGCATCTTCCAAAAGATCGATCAAGATGCACTGAATGTCCTACCAGGTCGACGATTAGCATTGGCAGAAGAAATCAACAAAGATACCTCGCTGATTTCTGATTTATTGCAACACACCAACCAAGCGGTAGCGGCTGACCTCGTACACACGTTACTTCATAATCATGGGCTCGATGATTTGAAAAAACGTTCGCTATTCGCACGATTTATCCGAGTTTTCCCGGAGTTGCAACAACTCAACCGTAAAAATTCAGGTTCATCCGAAGAAATCCTTTTCGTTTCTGAAGCCAGCTTGGAAGCAGCCAAAAAAGAATATGATGAGTTAGTAACAGTAAAAATTCCTGCTGTTAAGCAAGCGATTGCAGAAGCGCGTGAAAAAGGTGATTTGCGTGAAAATTCCGAGTATAAAATGGCTAAGCAAGATCAAACAGTTCTGTTGTCTCGAAAATCCATGCTCGAAAAATACATTCGTAATGCTCGGGTTATCCAGGCACAAGAGGTACAAACGGATCAAGTGAATGTAGGAACAAAAGTCACCCTAAAAGGAGGAAAAGTGTATCACTATACCATCTTAGGAGCCTGGGATAGCGATCCGCAAAAAAACATTTTGTCGTACCAAACGCCGTTCGCGCAATCAATGCTTGGGAAAACGGTTGGAGACAAGGTTACGCTACCGGACGGGGAAATTGTTTCGATTCAATCGATTCAACGTGCTTAGGTGACGCTCACGGCCCAAACACCAACGGACGATCTTTTAGCCGAAAGTTCATTAAAAGGCGTTTTAAAACGCATTCTTTTTACCAATTCTGAAAACGGATATTCGGTTTGTTTGCTCAATTTAGCGCACCAGAAAGGCACCGTTACAATCACCGGATGCTTCCCAGGTGTACAATGCGGGGAAACCTTGCTGGTCCGTGGAAAATGGACCGAGCATGAAAAATTCGGGAAGCAATTCCAATGCACCTCGTTTGAAGCCAAATTACCGGCAGATGTTCATGGCATTCGACAATATCTCAGCAGTGGGCTCATCCATGGGATTGGGAAAGAATACGCCAACAAAATTGTGGATTATTTTGGTGAGTCGACCTTTCAAATACTCAACGAAGCCTCGGCGCGATTAATGGAAGTACCGGGTATTGGGAAAAAACGCGCGGGAAAAATTAAAAAAGCATGGGAAGAGCAGTACGCCATCCGCAATACCATGATTTTTTTACAAGCATACGGCATCACCAATTCGCAATGTTTACGATTGTATCAGCATTATGGAGCGGATACCAAATCCGTCATTTCCAAAAATCCATACGTAATGGTTGATGCTATCGAAGGCATCGGTTTTAAATCGGCAGATAAAATTGCACTCAATCTCGGATTAACCATCGACAGCACCTTTCGCATCGATGCCGGCTTGGAATATGTGCTATCGCAAGCGGAAAGCGAGGGAAATACGGGCGCCTCGCGCACCTACTTGATTCAAACCACCGCTTCTTTACTGGGAATACCGGAACATTTCATCGAACAACGCCTGCAAACTTTATTAACCACCAAGGCTTTATCGGAGTACCCGCCAGCACAATTGCTGCAATGCAACCGAACTGCTATTCATGAAGCCTGCATCGCAAAACAGATTCAACGTTTATATGCGAATCATTCGCATTTGCCGCCCATTCATATCGAAAAAGCGCTAGAATGGAGCGAAACCAAGTTGAACATTCATTGGTCAGAAGTGCAAAAAAACGCCCTTCGATCGATTTTACAATCGAAATTATCAATTTTAACCGGTGGCCCTGGGACGGGGAAAACGACGCTTTTACGCGCACTGGTCAACATCTTAAGCGCCAAAAAAGTACGCTTAGGGTTGTCCGCTCCGACGGGACGCGCCGCACAACGCATTACGGAAACCACCGGTTATAGGGCGAGGACGATTCACCGAATGCTTAAATTTGAACCCTCCATTGGACGCTTTACGTACGATGAAAACAATCCACTCCCGATCGATTTTTTGATTTTAGACGAAGCCAGTATGATCGATATTTCTTTGGCGCATGCTTTGTTGCGTGCATTACCCAAAGAAACGCACATTCTATGGGTAGGCGATACCGACCAACTCCCTTCGGTCGGTGCAGGAAATGTTTTGCACGATTGCATCCGAAGTCCTTACTTCCAAGTCACTTCCCTCCATGATATCTTTCGTCAAGAGCAACGCAGTTCCATTGTGACCGTTGCACACCACATTCTGGAAGGAAAAACTACGTTCGATGCACCGATCCATTCACTCGAAGTACCCGAACGCTTAGAGGAGGATTTGCATTTTATTCCCATCCAGTCCATCGAACATTGCCTACCAACATTGAAAAAACTTTATTGGGAATGTTTGCCCCAATGGTATCCTGTTCATCCCATTCGCGATTTACAAATTTTAGCCCCTATGCACCGAGGGGCGATCGGAATCGAACAAATCAATGCCACGTTTCAACAATACGTAGGAACGCAACGACGAAAGATGCAGGTTGGCGAACAAACTTTTTTTGTCGGCGATAAAGTCATTCAACTGAAAAACGATTACAACCAAGGCATTTTTAATGGGGATTTGGGCATCATTCAAGAAATTCATGAAGCGGATGGGACCCTCACCGTTCAATTCAATGAAGAAACACACGTGCTGGAACGTTCCGCTTGTCTCCATTTAAAACTTGCCTATGCGATCAGTATCCATAAATCGCAAGGCAGCGAATTTCCGATTGTGATCATCCCGCTTTTCACGCAACATTTCGTGATGCTCAAACGCAACTTGTTGTACACGGCTGTTACACGCGGACGCAAAAAAGTTTTCTTGGTGGGCGATCTACGCGCTTACTCCATTGCGGTTCGAACCTTGGACAGCACCATTCGTCGAACAACCCTTTACGAACGTCTGCAGCATTCTTTTGCTGAAAAATTTTCTTAAAAAATTTTTCCAAACTGTATGAACGAGCTACCTTTCTCTTCTCTTCTGCAAAACGGCATCTTTCCCTACGAACAAACCAAAAAGCGCATTCGTTGCAAAATTCGGCAGCCCGTCTCCATGGAAACGAAGCAGTACCTAGAATATTGGGAACGCATCCAGCCGATCCCGATCGAATGCGAATTGGTGGACGCCGATACCTTTCAAACTCTCGTCGACCAATCGCGTCAAAAATCTTTTTTACAACAACCATTCGTAGAAAAACAATTATCTCAAGTACTGGAAACCGCTCATCAGCAAGATTGCTCCGACGTCCATTTTGAGCCCTATTCCGACGTTATCCAAATTTTTATCCGGCAGCAAGGGAAACGAACCTTGCTTACCCAATGGCCCATCGAATGGCAACAATCCTTCGTTCAGTTCATCAAAATCAAAGCAGAATTGGATATTCATCCTACCACAAAGCCCTTGAATGGACAATTTTCTTACATTCTTTCTAAAGCAACCATTTTTTGCCGACTTTCGATCCTTCCGTGCTTACATGGCGACTGCATCGTGATACGGCTGCATGATAATGAAACGAATCAACAACGTTCGATGGAGATCATGCTACAAACGCGCTTTGCGCAGTCCGTTCTTGCCGGCAAACCGGGGCTATGGATCATTGCCGGACCCATCGGAAACGGAAAAACCACTACCTACTATCATCTTCTGAATGAGTGCCAGTCCAAACACCGCCTGATTAGCTTTGAAGATCCGGTGGAAATCAAACAACCGCGGCTGTGGCAACAAAAAGCTGACGCGCGTTTTCTCTACGACGAGACCGTAGAAGCGCTGCTGCGACAGGGCATCAACCTAATCGGTTTCGGCGAAGTACGCGCTTTGATTCAATTGAAATTCGCGGTGAGCACAGCGTCTACCGGGCATTGTACCCTCATAACCTTCCACGCTAGCTCTCTCGAAGGGGTCGTGTACCGCTTGAAAAATTTTGGCTACACGTCCGAGCAGCAATGGGTGTTCCTCCGCGGCATTTTGTTCCAACATTTTGAACGCAAGGATGACGGCACGCGCGAGGTGGTGTTCCAAGACCGATTGTTTTTGCCCGACCTCTTTTCGTCTTTTTGAAAAAATTTGCAAAACGCTTGACAACGAAAGAAGAAAATTTTTATCTTATAAATAAGTATCATTGGATCATCCCGCTGATGGGATTTCATGGAAGAAAGGAAATTTATGAAAAAACAAACCGCTCGTTGGATCCACGTATTCACCGTCGCTATTTCTCTTTGCGCGTGCATCCCCGCACAAGCCGGCAATAAACACACCCTTCACTCCACGGAAGCGGACCGTGGGTCTGCTAAAGAGCGTGGCGAACTCCAAAAGATGAAAGTACAACCTCTTCTGACCACAGCCAAGCTAGACAAGTCATGGAACTCGTTGGCGGATAATATCAAAAATTACCTAAAGTATTTTGATGCGCTGCAATCCGCGTTGCAAGCAGAATGGAAATGGCAGTTTGGGACGGGAGAAAGCGAAATTCCATGGAACGGCAGCGCCAAGTTCTCTTCCTGCCCAGCACCGATCGGGTTCTGGCTACAAGACCACATCTTCATGGCAGAGTATACCCATCAGGGAACCACCAATGGGATGGCATGGATCGGCAGAACCTACAAGTTTGACATCAAACGTTTCATTCCCAAAAACGCTCAGTTTTCCGACAACCAAATCAAGGGGAAGAAAGAAGTTTACCGGGCGTTCGTGAAGGCCTTTTTCAACCAACAGACGCTACCGGCCTGCGCCAACTACCTCATCCAGAACTTTCTCACACCGGCATCGGACCTGCTGCTGCAGGCGTCTCAAACCATCCTCAAAACGTACCCTTTGTCGGGCGAGTGGACGGATAAAGACAACCTTCAGTCCGTCTTCAAACTGTACGCAGCGTATCGGCAATTCGACATGAGCCGCGTAGCGAATGGTTGCATAGAGCATGAAGCCTATTTCTGCCAGGCAATAGATCCACAACCAAACTTCGAAGCCGTCCGGAAGGCCATGTGGGATATGGTATCGTTCGTCTACCTCCAAGTTGATCATTTACCCAATAGCACACGAACCTGGCTATTCAATCTGTTGGAAAATGTCTACCAAAATCCCTTCACCATAGAAAGCCTTCGCACGTATCAACTGACAAATATAAAGGATTTGATTTTAGGCATCAAAAGAGTAGAACCCATGTATGCAAGCAAGCATAACCTCAGTTCGGAAATGCAAGCGATCTTTTTAGGCATCCAACCAAAGGTACCAGAAGAGTCTCTCGAAACAATAATGGAACAGAGAGGTTACCGACTAGCGCAAGGTAGCATGTTTGACCGGCCGGTATGGGTTAAAAAAGGAAGTAAATACGCCGAATTTATAGACTGGTGGGATAAAGCTTTCCCTTAAAAAACACTCCCGTTGTGGCCAACGGGAATGTTTTTTTAGGCTTGGACAATGCCCATTTCGGTCTGGCGGATCGACTGGAGCAGCTGCTGGATGAACGAGAGGAAGCTGTTGATGTACTCGAAGACCGATTTGGCAAGGTTTTGGCTGGTGTCCTGCGCTTTTTGCAAGATCGCGTACACTTGATCCTGCGCCGTCGCACGGATATCCGCCTCCATCTTGTCTCGCGTCGCTCCGGTTGCGGCCAGCGTTCCTGCGCTGTTGCTTAACTGCGAGGCACCTTGCGAAGAATTAGCCAATAGAGAACCCCAATCCCCTATTGCAGTTCTCTGTGTATATCCTGTAAGTTTTCCAGTCACTTCTGATGTTAGTTGTTTCGTCTGACCGATCTGCATAAAGCCGCCGCCGGCTGCGAGTAGTGTTGAAACAGCGCCGCCGATAATGCCGGCCAATGCCTGCGCGAAGCTTGCGCTGTACTGCTCTTTTTTCGCGGCTTCCATTTCTGAGATTTTTGTCGTAAACGATTCGACAATCTGGCGCAAGATCGTGGTATCTTGCGTGCGCTGGGTCTGGACCATGCGCGCAAACACCTTGATCAGCTCGATCAGCAAATCGCGCAAAATTTGGTCACTAATTTTATTTAGGTTGCAGCTCTCGATGCCTTTTTGGACCAACTGGGCGGTCCATTGATCGTCCCCCGTGGTGGTATTGCGGCTGACCGGCTGCTCGTCTTCCGCGTACGAAACCCCCGCAATGCCATTGTTGCCATAAATTCCCGATAAGGGCTGCAGCTTGTTCGAGGCTTTCGCCAAGCCCGAAGCGTCTTGGAGGTTTACCCCATGGCCCGCTTTTTTGCCCCTTTTGGGGGAGGTCGCAAGGGTTGCTGCTAAAGAAGAAACGCCCGGAATGCTACGTTCCGGATTGACAGAAGGGTCGTTGTGGATACTCATAAGATTTTGAATGGTTTTTTTGATAAAACGGACGATTTTTCAAAAAATTTCCCAAAATTTTCCTTCGACGGGTCGGTTTCCTGCTTTACAGAACGCAAGGAAAAGGTTATACTGAGTCTACATGGCGGTCCTCAGTAATCAGCAATCGGGTTTCCTCTACCTGCTAGCGATCTTATACATGCAGCAATCGAAATACAATTTGGCGCTGCACCTCTTGCGCGTGCTCTCGATTCATCATCCAATGGACGCGAAAATTGCGCTCGCGCTCGCCTTCTGCCTGTACCGCTCCAAGCGCTTTCACAAGGCGCAAACGGTCATGCTGGACTTGGACCTCTCCCAGCTTCCAAAAGAATTTCGCGCCGTTTTCTTCTACATTAACAGCAAAATACTCTGGGAATTGGGAGAAAAGGAACCATCACGCAAAATGCTGCACAAGTACCTACAAACAAGGATTTCCGCATGAATTTGATTGCTACTTTCGACCGCTGGATTACCAAATACTCCCGCTTTAACGATGTCCTGCTAGCGGTTGTGCTGGTCATGATCATCTCCCTGATGATCGTCCCCGTACCGCCTAGCTTCTTGGACGCGCTGATCTCGTTCAACTTAACGATCTCGGTTGTGTTGTTCATGATGTCGCTGTACATTCCCAACGTACTCTCCTTTTCAACCTTCCCAAGCTTGCTGCTCTTTACCACCCTCTTCCGCTTGGCGCTCAACATCACCACCACCCGCATGATTTTGCTCCACGCCAACGCCGGTGAAATCATCTTTACCTTCGGAAAATTTGTGGTCGGCGGAAACTTCGTCGTCGGCGCCGTCGTCTTCCTCATCATCCTGCTGGTGCAATTCCTTGTCATTACCAAAGGTGCAGAGCGCGTGGCGGAAGTTGCGGCACGCTTTACCCTGGACGCCATGCCCGGAAAGCAAATGAGCATCGATGCGGATATGCGCGCCGGAACGATCGATATGGAGGAAGCCAAACGCCGCCGATCGAATTTGGAACGCGAAAGCCAATTGTACGGTGCGATGGATGGTGCCATGAAATTCGTCAAAGGGGATGCCATTGCGAGTTTAATCATCACAGCCGTCAACATCATTGCCGGTATCATCATCGGCGTTACGCAAAAAAACATGGAAGTTGGGAAAGCGATCACCACGTACTCCATCTTAACCATCGGCGACGGCTTAGTTTCTCAAATTCCTGCCCTACTCATTTCCATCACGGCTGGAATCATCGTGACCAAGGTTGGTTCGAACGATGGCGATGTGTTGGGGCGCGATATCGGTGCCCAAGTACTCGGTCAGCCAAAAGCCATGCTGATTGGCGGATGCATGGTCATTGCCTTGATGCTCATGCCGGGGTTTCCAAAAATTCCCTTCTTGGTCCTCGCCATCATCCTACTGATCATCGGTTACAGCTTAAACTCAACCCGCACCGGACAAAAACGATCGAAAGGTAAAGCCAGCTCGAAGCACCCCGTGCATAAAATTCCCGAAATCATACAAGAACCCGAAGAGAACAACGGCAACGAATTTTCCGTCACAATCCCCTTGCTATTAGACGTAGAACGCTCGATTGAAGATACGATTGAACCCGACGTCCTCAATGAACGCCTCATTCAAATTCGACGCGCGTTGTATCATGATCTCGGAGTCCCTTTCCCCGGCATCCACCTGCGATTCAACAACGCCCTTCCGCAAAATACCTACCGTATTCTCATTAACGAAGTCCCTATCGCACAAGGGAAATTACTTCCGCAGCACGTTATTGCGCGCGAAACCAAAGAAAATTTAGAAATCTTAAATGTGCACTTTGTGGAAGAAGAACCGTTTTTGCCACACATTGATTCCATTTGGGTCAAACAAGAGGAAATTTCGCTCTTGGAACACGCCAATATCGCGTACATGCGTACCCCGCAAATTTTAACCCATCACCTTTCGTATGTACTCAAACGGTACGCCAGCGATTTTTTAGGGATTCAAGAATGCAAGTTTTTGATGGAAAACATGGAACAAGATTTTCCAGAAATTGTCAAAGAAGTGCAGCGCGTTTTGCCGATTCAAAAAATTACCGAAATTTTTCAGCGACTCGTGCAAGAAGAAATCTCCATTCGCGATTTAAAAACCATCTTTCAATGCCTAATCGATTGGGGGCAAAAAGAAAAGGAACCTGTTTTATTGGCTGACTACGTGCGCTCCACCTTGCGCCGCTACATCAGCTTCAAATTTAGCGAAGGGCGCAACGTGCTTTCGGTTTATTTACTCGATCCGAAAATTGAGGAAATGGTGCGCAAGGCGATTCGTCAAACTTCCGCCGGTAGCTACTTGGCGCTCGATCCTCCTTCGGCTAAAAAAATTATCAAAGCGATTAAAGAAGCAACCGGCGATTTGGCAACCCAAAGTCACCGACCCGTCCTTTTAACTTCGATGGATATTCGACGATATGTGCGCAAACTGATCGAAATGGAAATTTACGACCTACCGGTGCTTTCCCATCAAGAGCTTACAGAGGAAATTACGATTCGTCCTTTAAGTCGAATACAAATTTAATGTAAAAAACGTCAAATTGGATCTGACCCTCCTTACCCTAACGAAATTTTTTCACTCTTTAAGGAAACATTGACTTTTCACAAGCATCTGATACCTTAAAAGCAACATTTCGGGATGTAGCTCAGTCTGGTAGAGCGCATGCTTTGGGAGCATGAAGTCGTGGGTTCGAATCCCGCCGTCCCGACCAGTTTTTTACCTTCATGCACTTCCAAAACGTTGTCCTGGATGCTTATGCTTACGCGTTGCCCGAAGAAGTTTGGTCTTCGGATCGCATCGAGCAAGCACTTTCTTCCTTATACCAACGACTACATTTGCCCAAAGGCCGGTTGGAAATGATGACCGGCATTCGGGAACGTCGCCACTGGCCAGCCAATTTTTTACCTTCCGAAGCTTCGATTTTAGCTGGAAAAGCTCTTTTTCAACAAACCCGCATCGAACGTTCAGAGATTGACGTTCTCATTCACGCATCGGTTTGCCGCAATCGTTTAGAACCCGCCACAGCCGCTTATATTCACCAAGGCCTGGGGTTATCTGAAAAAACTGCTTTTTTTGACCTTTCCAACGCATGTTTAGGCCTTTTCAACGCCCTCGTTGTTGGCGCATCCATGATTGAAAGCGGACATGCACGAACCATCCTTTTGGTTTCTGGAGAAAACGGCCGCCCTCTGCTCGATCATACCCTGCAAACCCTCAATGAGGATTTGGCCCTTACCCGACAAACGATCAAGCCATACTTTGCGAATTTAACCATTGGTTCAGGAGCCGTTGCACTTCTTATACGCCATCGAAATGACACTTCTTCTCACAAACCGCTTCTCTTGGGCGGCATCACACGCAGCGATTCTTCCGTTTGCCACCTTTGTGAAGGAAATACAACTCCGCAAGGCCTTGCTATGCAAACCGACGCAAGCACTTTGCTGGAAGCCGGCATTCGCTTGTCCAAAACCGCCTGGGGAGCCTTCAAGGATGAAATGGGATGGAATGAACAAACACCACAGCACATTTTGACGCACCAAGTCGGCTTACAGCATCAAAAAAAATTGTACGAAGCGCTTGGGTTATCGCTTGAAAAAAACTTTTCGACCTTCGAACAATTCGGCAACACAGGCTCAGTCGCCCTCCCGCTTTCACTTTGTAAAGCCGCTGAAGCGCATCGTTTTCATGCAAAGGATCGCATCTTGCTGTTAGGCATTGGAAGTGGTTTAAGCACCATGATGCTAGGGCTTTTATGGGAAGAATAAAAACTTCTCTCGTTCATATTTTGGGGGCCATCATGATAAAATGTTTGAAAAACGATTTTCCAATCCCATCTCTAAAACCATAAACGATTTTTCCATCCTCAAGCGGTTTTTCTTTGGCAAAAGGAAGCAATCGTTTTACAATGGAACAACATGGTGGAACGACCTGCATTCCTTTCCCGTTTATATCCTTTTACTTCGCATTTTTTTGACCTCACCACGCCCGTACCTTGCCGTATGCATTATATCGACGAAGGGCAAGGCGAAACGGTCGTTATGCTGCATGGAAATCCAACGTGGTCGTTTTATTACCGAAATTTAATCGTACATCTTAGATCGGATTTTCGTTGTTTAGCACCGGATCACATCGGATGCGGGCTTTCCGACAAACCACAAAACTATCCCTATCGGCTACAGCAGCATATTGAAAACACCTTACAATGGCTCAAAGGGCTCAACGTCGGTCGATTCCATCTAGTGGTACATGATTGGGGAGGGGCGATCGGAAGCGGCATCGCCATTCGTTGGCCCGCAAGTGTTCAATCGCTTACAATTCTCAATTCTGCAGCTTTTTTATCGCCGCACATTCCGCTGCGCATCGCTATTTGTCGGAATCGGTGGGGCTCTTGGGCCATCCGCCACTGGAACCTTTTTGCAAAAGCAGCCACCTACATGGCCACACAAAAAAAATTACCTCATGAGGTAAAAGCGGGATATTTGTTCCCCTACCGCCAACCACAAGATCGCATTGGGATTGATTGTTTCGTGCAAGACATCCCGATGGAACCTTCCCATCCAACCTACCTGATTTTAAAAAACATCCAAAAAAACCTGTGGCTCTTACAAAACAAGCCTTGCCTGCTTGCATGGGGAATGCGCGATTTTTGCTTCACTCCAGAATTTTTATCCACCTGGAAAGCTTACTTCCCACACGCACAAACGTACGAATGGGAAGATGCAGGCCATTACATACTCGAAGATGCGCAAGAAGAAATTTTACCGATCATTCGGCAGTTTATCGTGCAACATCCCTGCGAGTACTAAACTTTACTTCGATTAACTTCCAACCTGCTAATGTACAATCAACAACGGCTTATTGGCTTCGTAATCGGCGGTTTGCAATTTACGCAACTGCATCACCAACATAAAAATTTGTTTGGAGGTACGATCCGTATCATCAATATAAAACCAATTACCGCGATAATAGCAAGAAACATACGCTTGCTTTGGCCGATCCGATGAACAATAAACCGTAAAATTCTGACACACCTCTTTCCAATCAAATTCCGTTCCATCCGCATTCTTTGTAACCCCCACGAAACCGTACTCTTTATCCGCATCCGGTACCTCAATATTTTGCGACAAATAGAAAAGAACTCCCTGTAACGTACGACATTGAATCACCAAGCTAGCAGGATCTCGATCAGAAATAAAATCGGCTTCCAATTTGTACCAAGGAACTTTCGGGTCGATACCGGCTAATTTTTTCAACTCCAAAATCTTAGAATTCCACTGAGGATGAGGAAGAATTCGCATATGTAGCCCCGAAAAATTATAATTCGGCCTTGTCCCAAAATCGATCAATCCAGCATCATTCAACTCGGACAACAATCCGGAAAATCGGAAAAACGATCGATATTCCGGGGTGTTCTTAGGGGTAGGCCCATC
>JAGDCJ010000031.1 GCA_017958565.1 Opitutales bacterium | reverse complement strand
TGGAAACCGAAAATGAGGTCTATCAATTGTCCCAGTTCCAATATGATACGAAGTATTGGAGCCATCATCACAACCCTCGCACGGTTGCCAATAATCCAGCTGGGGAAATTTCCATCAACTTGGGTATTACGGGACCTCATTATACCATCGGAGGAGCTTGCGCGGGCGGAAACTTGGGCATCATCCAAGCCGTACAAATGTTACGCCTTCATGAGGTCGATTGCGCTTTAGCCGGCGGGGTAGGGGAGAGTACCGGAAGCTTTGGCATTTTTGCTGGGTTTAAAAATCAGGGCGCGTTGGCCGAGCATCCGGATCCGAACAAAGCCAGTCGGCCGTTTGATCAAGCGCGAAATGGGATTGTGATTAGCGAGGGTGGGTGCTTATTCACCCTGGAACGCTTGGAAGACGCTTTGGCACGAAAAGCTTCGATTTACGGAGAAGTGGTTGGATACGGAATCAATTCGGATGCAGAAAAGACAGTTCTTCCTAATCATCAACGGCAAGCAGAATGCATGCGATTAGCTTTGCAAAAAGCGCAGTTGCAACCGAAGGACATCGACCTGGTTAGCACGCACGCAACTTCAACGGTGGAAGGTGACCGTCGCGAATGCCAAGCATTGCGCAGCGTTTTCCAAAACGCACCGAATACATATTTTAATAACACAAAAAGTTTTATTGGACATACAATGGGAGCAGCCGGAGCTTTAGAATTGGCCGGTAATTTGCCTTCTTTTGAAGACAAATGGGTGCATCCAACGATTAACCTGGACAACTTGGATCCGGAATGCGCGCTTCCTAATTTGGTCCGAAACCAGCCGAAACTTTTGCCTAAAGTTGATACCATTTTGAACAATTCTTTTGGGATGTTGGGCATCAACTCGACGGTGATTGTTCGGCGTTACCTTCCTTCTTTTTAATATATGGAACGGATCACTGAAACACAAGTTCGAAAAATTGTACTAGATATCATTGCAGAAATCGCACCGGATACCGATTGCACAAATCTCAAAGATGCGCTTCCTTTGAAGGATCAACTCGGGTTGGACTCGATGGATTTTTTGGATATCGTGATGGAACTGAGGAAAAGACATCAAATCGATATTCCGGAAAAGGATTATCCGCAATTGGAAACCATGCAATCCTGCATCAACTACTTAATGCCGAAATTTAATACCCATAAACCATCAAGTAACAAATAGAAAGGGAAATTTTAAGTTTATGGTAACTGATAAAAACCCTTCTTACCGCTCTCCTTTTTGGGAGGGATTGTTGTCTCAAGATAACGTTGTGATAGTTCAGCCGAGTGATGGTCCGTCGATTAATGTTCCGAACGATTCACCTACAGAATGTGCGCCTGAATTTGTGCCAGATAGCGATGGGGTTGATACAACCACCTTGGAACACGTGAGCCTTCCGTACGTGTGGGCATCAAGCCGTGTGGTGTTTCCCATGGCTCGCTTCCAACAGATGGTGGATAGTATCCACCTAAAAACCCTCATTTTTCACGAAGATCTTTTCATCAAGAACGTTTTGAAAAAACCTGACTTTGAGGGTGCGGATGCCAACAAAGTGGTACGTCAGGTTGGTAATGCGACCTCGATCACGCGTGATCAGATCGAACAAGCAAAAAACATTCTTTCGAAAAAACTCAATAGTGGTCAAAGTCTGAACGACCTTGTGCTTATTGGTTCTCAACAATTAAAATCATCCATTCCGGCAGTTGGCATTCCTACTTATTTCTTTGATGATAACCGTTTTGCAGAAAACCATCTTTTGTTAGATAACGCTGATGGTGTAGGGCATAAAGGAGGCTATTGTTTCTTAACCAAGCGGAGTGGTTGGAAAACCATTTTCGAAGGAGGTATTTTTTACAAACTCAAAAGCACCATTGATGAGAGAGGTATGGTTAAGCTCGTTGCGCAAACAAAGGGAGGCAGTACTTTGATGGATAAGGATGGTATTGTAAGAATCACATATATCGTCCAATAGCTTTTCGGTTGTGGATGTAAAGCAGCAGGAGCATTCGAACAAATCTAAGATTAAGATTACTCTCAAGCAGGTATGTTTGATTTTTATCTACCGGCTGCTTTTCTTCCCTGTCCTTTTTTCCCTTTTACCGTATTATTTACTCCGAATGCGACGGCGTGGTGGATACCGCGCTCATTTTTGCCATCGATTTGGATGGGTTCCGCGTGCAACCAAAGCAACTTCCCCGGTTTGGATTCAAGCGGTGAGCGTGGGTGAGCTGGAGGCGCTGCATCCTTTGTTCATCGCGCTGCAACAAAAAAACATTCCCGTTTATTTAACCACCACCACCTCTACCGCCTTCCGGATTCTTGAAAAAAAATATCAAAAAATTGTCGATGGTTTTGGTTATTTCCCTTTGGATTTTTGGTGCTTTTCTGCATGTGCTTGGAAACGGATTCAGCCACGCGCGATTCTTTTAATGGAATCGGAATTATGGCCCGAGCACCTGTTCCAAGCGGCCAAACGTTCCGTACCCGTGTACCTGATTAACGGTCGCTGTTCCGATAAAACCTTTTCGCGGTATCGCCTCTGTTTACCGCTTGCTCGCAGCATTTTTGGCTTTTTGACCAAAATATTTTCCGTCAGCGCAATCGACACGCAACGCTTTCAGCAATTGTGCCCGCCATCGGTTCCGATCGTGGAAGTTGGGAATATAAAGATTGATGCAGCGCTGCAAAATTTTCAAACTAATACTTCAGAAATTTCTCGCAAAGAGTTAGGAGAAAATTGGCCTTCTGCGCGCATTTTGCTCGGCGCTTCGACATGGCCAGGAGAGGAAAAAATGCTCATCGAATTGTTCCAAAAAGCCAAAAAAGATTTCCCCAATTTGCGCTTGATCCTCGTTCCTCGGCATGCCGAACGCACCAAAGAGCTTCGGTCGCTCTTACAATCTTACTCGCTCTCATTCTGCTTCCGTACAAATTTTACCCCAAATCCGGAAATTTATGTGGTGAACACAACCGGCGAATTGCGCGCCTTCCTACCAATGGCCGATTTCGTCTTTATTGGCAAAAGCATGCCGCCGCACCATGGTGGGCAAACCCCTATCGAAGCAGCAGCTTGCGGGAAACCCATTGTCTATGGGACTCATATGGAAAATTTTTCGGAAATTTGTAACCATTTGGAACGCTTGCACGGCGCGGTTCGCTGCGCACACAAAAAAGACCTAGAGCGCACGATTTTTCATTGGTTGCAACATCCAGAAATCGCAAACGCTTACGGTCAAGCAGCCCAACAGTGGTTGCAAACCCATCAAGGCGCTACCCAACGGATTTTCAATGCAATTTTTAGAAGGCAATTGAACAACGTGGATAAAATAAAAAAATTACATTTATGGCAGCAAGGTTTAAAAGATAACCTCGACGATCTTTTTGATGATTTTGGTGATTTTGAATAATAACTCCAATAATAACTCCCATAGAAGCCCATTACAAAACCACACTAGAACCCGCTTCAGCTTCCCTTTCAGCTTATCCCACTTCCTTTCCTTTTCTTCCTTTCGAATTCTACGGATAGCTGTATTTGCTTTCTTTGTAGCAAACGCCAAGTTGTCATCTAAAACAACTTGTGGAATTCTCCCTTTACATAGACCTAGTGTATCACACCAAATATTATATGCTTCTTTTACATCTTCGACGGTTTTTTTATTATCGAAATTTGGTTCATCAATCCATCGTTCCATCACTTTCCTTTCAAATTCCTTTCAAATGCTTATAAATATAAATTAGACATAATCCTTATTATGCGAAAACCATTCCCGCTGCTTCTTATAAAACCATTCCCGCTGCTCCTTATTAAGCCGCGTCAAATCCCGTAGCAACAAAACCCTTCCGAGATGTCCTTCAGACCTCTCTTGTAGTTTGCAGGAGTGAGCCGTCCTGGTTGTATAAACGAACAATTCACCTGTTTCACCTGTCTTTCCTTGTATTGCCATAATACGATTGTGAGCAATATGATCAACAATGTGTGTTGCTTAACCGCTACGGTGAAAACAGGATTTGTTGCGGTTAAAACACAATTATCTTCTTTTAATTCAAGGCTACAATCACCAGTACCAAGTACTGTACCCGTCCGATCATCATCTTGAAATTTCTCACATGGAATGTTTTTCAACATTAGGTCTTTAAAAGCTATATCATTTTTTGTTAGAATTTTATTTCGATAATACATGGCAAATGGCACATGCGATTCATGCGCAAAAACAAATGAATAATCCAAAAGGGTACCATCGAACCTTATGGAACAAATGTCACACTGTTTAATAAAATTCGCCGAGTACGGTGTTTTTTTAAAGAACAAACGATCGAATCGATCGGATTCAGAGTAATACCGAAATGCCTCAACAACTTCTTCTCTAAAGACAAAAAATATCTGTATATATGTTTCGTCTAGATAAGAAATATCAATAACACGTTCTGATCTAGGAGCAATTTTTTGCATTGCCCCAAGCGATGGTCGTTTCTCAACGGGTCGGCCCATTAATCTTTTTAAATCCCACAATAACAAACACTGGGAATTTGTAAACAACTAGCTTGCTCCTCTAACGCAAAACTTCCAAAATTGGGACGTAAATGGGAACGCTTTTAAAACCACGATTAACGGTTCGGCGGAAGGCGATTCAAGCTAATTATGCCGAAATTTGCCGATACGCGCCCGGTGTGGAAATTTGTCCTGTCGTCAAATCGCAGGCTTATGGGCTGCAAGCTGTTGAAATCGTCCGCGCGTTGATTGCCTGTGGTTGCCGCAATTTTTACGTTTCCGTCATAGCGGAAGGAATAGAGCTACGCGAAGAATTTTCAGACATCCAAATTAACGTCTTGAATGGTTTGCAGGAAGGAACGGAAAAAATTTTTTCTGAATATCGGCTCATGCCCGTCGTCAACAGCGTTGAGCAATTGAAACGGTGGGAAAAAATGTTGCCGAACGTTCAGACGGACTGCGTGTTAAATGTCGAAACAGGGTTTAATCGCCTCGGCATTCGGGAAGCCGATTGGCCTTCGTACACGCCGGAACAATGGAAAAAAAACCGCATTCCCCTCTTCATGACACACTTTGCGTGTGTTGCCGAAGACGTATCCGACGATGCGGAACGAAATCGCATCGTTGAGGAGCAAAACCGCCGGCAATTCGAGGTGTACGGTCGCGCGCTTCGACACTTTCAACTTCCCGGAAGCGTGGCATTGGATGCGTTTTTGCAAAACACAAAACAACTTCCGATCGCGCAAATTCGTACCGGAGCGGCTTTGTACGGCATCAAGGTATTTCCGGAAAAACTGAACCTGCAACCGACACTTTTGCTAGAAGCACCCGTTTTGCAGATGGAAACCATCCGCAAAGGCGAACGCATCGGTTACGGCGCTACCTGGGAAGCCCAACGCGATACCATCGTTGCGGTTTTGGGCATCGGTTATTCGCATGGACTTCCGCGCAGTTTAAGCAATCGCGGTACTGTATGGTTTCATCACAAAAACGACCGCTACCCTGCGCCAATCATCGGCCGCGTTTCCATGGGACTAACAACGTGCGACGTGACGGATATTCCTTCCAGTGGGATTTCCGGAAGCGCAATGATCTTGGATGAGCATTATACCATCAACGAGCTTTGCACAGATGCCGATCGTCTAGACAGTGAAATTTTATGCAATTTCAAGCAAATGGAGTGGCGATATGAAGAGTAACGGTTTTTCGGTTAAACGCCATTAGATTGCTCTTTAAATTTCGGCAACAAGGTCCGGATAAACCGCAAAGCATCGGCATTGGTTTTGAGGGTCTGGATTTCGCAAAGATAATCTTGGATCGGTCGCATAGAGGTCACATACGATGAATCTTCTTGAAAAGCGTTCACCAGTGGGTGAGAAGTCGGTACGATTTTTTGCGAATCACACGATAATTCCTCATGAATTTTTTCCCCGGGACGAATGCCGGTAAACACGATCGGAACATCGGGAACACCGCTTAAGCGAATCATCTGTTTGGCGAGGTCTAAAATTTTCACCGGCTGTCCCATATCCAACACATAGGTTTTTCCGGGTTCAGAAAAACAAAAAGCTTCTAAAATTAAACTAACAGCTTCCGGAATTGTCATAAAGAACCGAGTCATATCTGGGTGGGTAACCGTTACCGGACCACCGTTCGCAATTTGTTCTTTAAAAATGGGCAAAACGCTTCCGGCCGACCCCAGCACGTTTCCAAATCGAACCGCCATAAATAGTGTCTGATTCCCCGGTTTTTGTTGGAGCGCTTTGCAAAACATTTCGCAAATTCGTTTGGTGGCCCCCATGTTATTTACCGGCCGTACCGCTTTATCGGTCGAAATCAGCACGAATTTTCGAACGCGTAATTCGCTCGCGTAGCAAGCCAACCAACCTGTTCCGAGTAAATTATTTTGTACCGCTACCAACGCTTGGGTTTCTAATAAAGGAACATGCTTATAAGCCGCTGCATGGAAAATGCTATCCGGGCGAAATTTTTCTAAGCAAGCACGCAAGGCTTCTTGTTGGGCAATATTCAACAACACCGGTTCACATCCATACCCTTTTCGCAACAATGTCTGCTGAATTTTAAATAAGTTATATTCCGAATGATCAATTAAAACTAAGGTTTTCGGATGTTTTTGTGCAATTTGCAGCGATAATTCACTCCCGATCGATCCGCCGGCACCGGTAACGCAAACTACTTGCCCTTGAATTTCTCTTTCACAAGCTTCGATATCCAGGCCTATGGGGTCACGTTTCAAAAAATCTTCTACTTCTAAGGGCCGTAGCTGCGTTACAAATGCACGACCATCTAAAAAATCGTTTAAAGAAGGTACATTGAAAATTTTTAATTGAAGCGATTTCGCCAATTCAGCACATTCGATCAATCGTTTTCTGGATAAATTACCGCTGATAAAAATAACCGCATCAATCGCGTGCTTGTGCGCAAAATCAGTCAGCAATTCTGGCTTCCCGGCTACAGGAACCCCATGCAATGTACGTCCGTAATACTTTTCTTGATCATCCAGCACCACCACCGGTTGCATATGCGCAATTGATTCGCTCTTTAATTGCGAAACTATTTGCGAAGCGATTTCATTTGTCCCAATAATCGCAACCTTGGTCAAATCACGATGGGTCGCTTCTCCTGCCTGCAAAAAAGAAGTATTGATGATTCGTAAACTTGTACGAAAGAAAAAAATGAACAAGATGGAAAACAGCAAATCGGAAAAGAGAATATCATGGTTAGGAATCCAATAAAACCAGGAAAAATATCGACCGATCAGCAAAAATATCGAAAAAGTGCTTAAGCAAACGATAATTTTAAAAAGGTCAGGCAAACGAAAGTAAGAAAAAATCCCTTTAAATTCACCAATGGCAATTAAAAGAACAATTTTTAGGATAACGCACCAGCCAATGGTGATCCACATGCTTTTTTGAAACTCGCCAGGGATCAAAAAATTGTACTTTACATTGTAAGCGAGCAAAAAACTGGCAGATAAACAAAAGAAGTAGATCGCAATCTTTAGTAGCGTAACGAATGCTCGTTTCATCTTGCTAAGAAGGCCTCCGAAGAGGCCACAACTTCACTTCGAACTTTTTTGCTCCGCTTGCGCAAACGCTTCATCCAAACGATTCAGTTCTTGCTCTACCGAAATCGTGTCATATTGCTGAATAATCTCATCCAAACGTTTTTTATCATACGAAGCAGCTTTTATGGATAAACCTAACCGACGTTCCGGCTTCTCAACCTTAATAATGCGTGCTTCGATCGAATCGCCTACGTTAAATCGATCCTTCAAATTTTCGATACTCTCTTCGCTCACTTGGCTAATATGAATCAGCGCTTCGATTTTACTTTCTTCCAGCTCTACAAACAACCCAAACGATACGACCTTGATCACTTTCCCTTTGACAAAATCACCGATTTTGTAAAGCGTATCGATCACAGCCCATGGATCGTCAGTTAATTGCTTGAGTCCTAAGGAAATACGCCTTGCCGCTGAATCGACCTCCAGCACAACCGCATCCACTTCGTCTCCTTTTTTCAACAACTCGCTTGGGTGGTTGATTTTTCGCGTCCAACTCATATCGGACACATGAATCATCCCATCTACCCCTTCTTCCAACTCAACAAATGCGCCATAGTTGGTCAAATTATGAACGCGACCATGAACACGTGCGCCAACAGGGTAATTGTGTGGTACCATATCCCATGGATTTTCGGTCAATTGACGAATCCCTAAAGAAATGCGTTGCTCTTCTTTCTTCACTTCCAATACAACGGCATCGATTTCATCTCCTACGTGCAACATTTCGCTCGGCTTCACAATGTGCTTCGTCCAGGAAAATTCCGTCAAATGAACCAACCCCTCAATCCCTTCTTCTAATTCAACAAATGCACCATACGGCGTTAAATTTGATACTTTTCCATGCACTTTCGAACCAACGGGGTATTTGTTTTCAACTCCTTCCCATGGGTTACCGTGCATTTTTTTAAGGCTCAAGGTCACTCGCTCTTTTTCTCGATCGATCTCAGTTACCATCACGTCGATCTCTTCTCCCAATTTCAATACTTCCGATGGATGCACAATCCGACCCCAACTGATATCCGTCACGTGAAGCAAACCATCCAACCCATCCAAATCGATAAACGCGCCATAATCGGTTATATTTTTCACCTTTCCTTTCACAATCGAACCAACCTGGATGGTATTGAAAACCTGTTGTCGTTTTTGTGCACGTTGCGCCTCAATCAACTCGCGACGCGATACCACAATGTTCCGACGCTCTTTGTTGATTTTGACAATTTTCACGTTAAACGTTTGCCCAATATATTGATCTAAATTGCGCGGTACTTGTGTATCAATGTGAGAGGTAGGCAAAAAGGCATCCACGCCTATATTCACAATCAATCCACCTTTCGTCTTTGCTTTTACACAACTAGAAATCTCTTCTCCTTCGGAGCTTTTTTCCAAAATCATCTCCCAGTTCTTTTGCTGCTGTGCCTTACTGAACGAAAGTACCGGTCGCCCTTCTTTGTTTTCGACACGTTCTACGTACACATCGACGCTATCCCCTACCGAAAGCTCATCGAGATGATCAAATTCACTCGCAGGGATTATTCCATCTGCCTTTGCTCCGATATCAATCGAAACCTCATCCGGACGAATTTCAGAAATCGTACCGGGAACAATCATCTTTTCGCGTAAGCGCCTAAAAGCGTCTGCTTTTTTCAACAGACCTTCCATTACATTTGAAGTGCCTGCTTTCACTTCCATTACATCTGTCATATTTGTGTAAAAGGGTTAAGGGTTTAACATAAGGGTTAACATCCTCAGTGTGAGCGTTTTTTACACAACCGCAAGGGAAAATTTAGCCGATTTCTTTTGACAACCCCTACCCTACCCTTCCAAATCTTTATGAAAAATATTGACAGAAACTCTTCTTTTTTTTCACCCTAAACAAGGTAAATCCAGCTGCGGGGTGGTAGTTCAGCTGGTTAGAACGCCTGCCTGTCACGCAGGAGGTCGCGAGTTCGAGTCTCGTCCATCCCGCCAGTTTCGAAACTTTTTTCGCTTCATTTGTATAAGACCGCGCAAAAGCAGCGCTATTTCCACTTTTTCAATTTTTCCAACTCTTTTTGCTTAAGGGCAACAAATTCCTCATAGGTCATGAGAGAATTTCGCAAAATCCGCTTATGGATTCGGCACGAAACATAGGCGCAAACCGTTCCGATCAAGGTTCCGCCGAGGCAAGCCAATAAAAATCCACCGAAGCCTATGGAAAACAATTGCTCCCAAGAACCGCTTTTGATAGCAGAAAGCATCCCCTTTAAGCTTGCTTGCGTGATAAAATCCGAATGGAACGGCAATAAGCTTGCGAACCATTTCCCAAGGGAAAATTCCAAAGGGTACATAAACGGAACCGTTAAAGGATTGGAAACCATTTGTATGGCGATCAATAACAGAACATTGGCTCGAAAAAGCACCGCTAAGAGGATCGCAATGGGAATTTGAATCCCCATGACGGGCAACCACGTTAAAATCCACCCGGCAAAATAAGCAGCGCGCATCGGTTGGTAGGCAAACGACCACAATTGTGGAATTTTATCCAACAAAACCGAGCCGAATTTTCGAAAAAAGAAGTTTTTACGAAGGGTAACCCGAGAAGGAAAGTATTTCATCCACTTCTTCGTAACCCGAAAACGCTTGATGCGAAACTCTTCCCACTCTTTTTGGAAACGCTCCATTTTGCATTTGGAGGCACGGGTCGGAATCGAACCGACGTATAGAAGCTTTGCAGGCTCCGGCCTTACCGCTTGGCTACCGTGCCGATCGGATTCAAAATCTCAAAAAACGACGAAAAGAGCAAGCGCATTCTTACCCTTCCATTACAACGCTTCTTGCTCTTCTATTTCGCTCGAAAAATCTTCGGTTTTACGGTTTTCACCCGATTCAAGATCGTTTTCAAAACCGCTCGGTACGTATTCTAAAATTTCCATTAATTCCGGAAAAACATGAAGAGAAACACCCTCGAAATATTGCAACTGAGTACCTTCATGAAGCAAATTTTTCACCTCATCGACAGAAAGCTTTTCTGCAAAATCAATCGTTGCATTTAAGTATTTTACGCGCGCTTGTAGCAATGCATCGACAAAATCCATGTATGGATTTTGGAAAGGATCGATGATCTTTGGCAATAAAAACATCGGCTTTTCGGTTTGCTGCCAACGTTCTTCCGTGCGAACTAGCCGTATACCATGTTCTCCTAAACGCTTGTCGATGCGAAAACGAAAAAAGGCATTCTGCCAATCCTCCGCATGAATCCCATAACGCTCTAATGGTTTTGCCGCTTCCCATACTTGCATCGCTTGCTGTGGATCTAAAACACTTCGCGCATCGATCGGGTCCCAATAAACATCTTCGCTCACTTCTTTGACCCACCAAAAAGAATCTTTTCCTTTTTGTACAATCATCCAACTCAATTTTGGCAGCGATGCAACCATGTGCTTCTACACTTGTGGATGAGAAACGGACCTGTAAAGCGAAAAATTGACTGTTTTTTGAAACACGATTAAACAAATGAGGGCGCAGGTCGACATGTACAATCCGCAACTGAAAGCAGTTCCCGTTTTGTTTAACAAAAATTCGTTAAAAATTAACGTGGTTCCTCCGAATAAGGCTGTTGTAATGGACCACGCAAAACTGATGCCACTGTATTTTGTTCCTGTTTTAAATTGCTGCGTCAAGATCGTATAAGCCGTTGCGGAGGTAAGAGCATCCATCGCTCCATAAAGCAATTGTCCGCATATGGTACATAAAAATTTACCGGTTGTGGCTAAAAAGATCATAACTGGGCTTAAGAAAACCGCACCAACCATACTGATCAAACACATTTTATAGGCGTTCGTTCGATCTGCAATGGCAGCGAGAATAGGAATCAAACACATGCTGAAACCAATCCCGATACTGATAGCGAAAGAAGCCTTCTCCAGAGAGAGTCCTCCAACGTTAACCGCTATCGTCTTGTAGTAAACATTACCGGTATACACATAAACGGAAACAAACATGGATAAGGCTGCTGTGCACAACAATCCCCTTCTGTTATATTTCCACGCAGCAATCATTGGAAATTGGAAAAGTGAGCCGCTTTTCTTCGCAATTTGAAAATCTTCCGTTTCTTCCATGCCCTTACGCAAATAGATTGCCGTCAAAGCAAGAAAAGAACTAAGCAAGAAGGGAATGCGCCAAAGATTTTCATAATAACGACTAAAAGAGGATACCATCGTCGCCATGCAGCTGCCAATCACCATTCCGGTGGTGGATGCGAATAAAGTCCATGATCCGGCCAAAAAAGGACGACGTTTGTTATGCTCTGTTAGGATCACCATCGATCCATTGAATTCTCCACCAACGGCAAAACCTTGCATCATCCTGAAAACAACCAACAAGATAGAGGAAATAGTTCCGATGGATGCATAGGTCGGTAGAACACCGATCGCAAAAGTTGCAACCGACATAAGCAATAGCGACGCAATCATAGGAGGTTTTCGACCATACTTATCACCAATATGCCCGAAAAATATTGCTCCGGCCGGTCGCATAAAATAACTAGCAGCAAAAACTCCGTAAATTTTCAACCGAGCCATATCCAAATGATCGGCAGGGAAAAATATTCGCGATAGATCATCCGCCATATACGCGAAAAAAGTAAATTCCGCCCACTCGAGCAAGGTTCCCAGGGTAACGACAAAAGTATTTTTATGAAGGCTCATCTTGGAGATTTTTCCAGAACGACGTTTAATTTTTTAAATAAAGCTCCATCGCTGCCATTTATGATGTTATCGACTGTCAGTAATTTTTCTCCGGAAAACAATGCGTTTGCTCCGGCGAACAGGCACAGTGCCTGAGTCGAATCGTTCAGCGTGTTGCGTCCGGCTGCAATTTTTACGTACGATTTCGGCATTAAAATTCTCGCCAGGGCAATCAGTCTTACGAAATCAAAATCGTCGATTGGTTTCGAGTCGTCAACGCAAGTTCCTGGAATTTTCACCAGTTTATTGATCGGTACGCAACGCGGAGGTGTTTGTAAATTCGCGAGCAGCACCAACATTTTTACGCGATCCTCGTTTGTTTCCCCCATTCCGACGATTCCGCCCGAACAAACATGGATTCCCGCCGCTTGAACGATTTCGATTGTCCGGATGCGATCATCGATCGTGCGCGTTGAAACGATCTTCGGGTAAAATTCAGGAGAAGTATCGACGTTGTGATTGTAGTAATCGAGGCCAGCGTCTTTCAGTTTTTTCGCCTGCTCTTCCGTTAGAAATCCGACGGTAACGCAAGTTTCCATCCCTAAATCGTGAACCGCTTTCACCATTTCGCAGATTCTTTCAAACTCAATCGGTCGAGACAGACAGCGGCCAGACGTACTCATGCAAAAGCGGCTTGCACCACGCTCTTTTGCGCGTTTGGCGGCATTCACAACCGTTTCAAGATCTAGCATCGGCTGCTTCGGAGCTTTCGTCCCGTTTTTTGCTGACTGAGCACAATAAGCGCAATCTTCGGAACATCCTCCCGTCCGAACGCTTAAAATATCGCTGATTTGCACCGTTTGTTCATCAAAATTTTTCCGGTGAATTTCGTGTGCCGTACGTAACAATTGAAAAAATGGGGACGAAAAAATTGCAAAAGCTTCTTCAAACGTCATAAAGTTTCCTACCTTTCCTTCGCTAAGTTATAAAAAAGTTAACAAAATTTCAATTATGTTATAAGGATGTATGGAGGTGAATAAAGTATCATGAATCTTTTTGTAACCGGAACAGATACAGATGCGGGGAAAACTACCGTTTCTGCGTGGATTTGTTCGAACATAAAAACGAAATATTGGAAACTCATTCAAACGGGAAATGATTCGGACGCATCCACAGTAAAAAAATTCGCGCCGAACACGGAAATCATTTCGGAACTTTATCGATTGAAAGCTCCTTTGTCTGCGTACGATGCAGCAAAAATCGAAAACATCTCCATTGATACAAAAAAATTTCAAACGGATCATGATAGAATCGTTATCGAAGGAGCCGGCGGCCTTTTCGTTCCGATCGCGGATCATTTTTTGATGATCGATGCAATCCAACGGACAAATTCCGCTGCACTTTTGGTAACCCGCTCCAAATTAGGCATGATCAATCATGTACTACTGAGCGTATCCGCTCTAAAAAATCGGAACATTCCGATGATCGGCATCGTTGTCTGCGGCAAGATAGAAGAAAATATCAAGCGAACCATTGAACATTTTTCCCAAGAAAGCATTTTAGCCGTGTTGCCGGAATCGGAAAACTTAGCGCAACTTTTTGCCAATACACCGGTTCCATCAAAAATTTTGGAGGTTTTCGCATGAATATTTGGAGACCTTTTACGCAAGAAAAGACGGTTCCGCCAGCGATCAAAGTCACGAAAGGCGACGGACTTTACCTTTACACCGAAGATGGACGAAAGTTTGCGGATATGATTTCCAGCTGGTGGGTTAATATTCACGGCCATGCGAACAAAGAAATCGCAGAAGCGATTGCGAAGCAAGCAACGACCTTGGAGCAGGTTATTTTTACGGCGTTTTGTCATCAACCGGCAGAAGATCTTGTAAAAAAACTGCAAACGGTTTTACCGAAGAATTTAAATCAATGCTTCTTTTCGGATAACGGATCGACTGCCGTTGAAGTTGCTTTGAAAATCGCATACCAATTTTTCAAAAACACCGGACATCCGCAGCGAAAAATTTACTTGCACCTGGAAGGTTCGTACCACGGAGATACTTTCGGCGCTATGAGCGTTTCTGGGAAAAATTCCATGTACCATTTTAACTTTTCCGATTTTTTCTTCGATACACTTTCCATAAAAGTTCCCGAATATTATGAAGGTGTTGAAAATATCGAAGAACAGGAGGATGAAATTCTAAAAAACGTAGAGAAGCAGCTGGAAGAAGTCGGAGAGCAAGTTTGTGCGTTCATCGTCGAACCGCTGCTGCAAGGGGCACGCGGAATGATTGTCCATCGTCCGGAATTTCTCGATCGTCTCGTAAAAACCGTTCGCAAGTTCGGCATCTTGGTAATTTTCGATGAAGTCATGACGGGATTCTATCGTACAGGGCGTTTCTTCGCGATGGATTACTGTAAAGAAAAAGCGGATTTAGTGTGTATTTCAAAAGCATTAACAGGAGGATTTATGCCTCTGTCGATAACGATCGCAACGGAGAAAATTTACGAAGCGTTTCTGGATGACGATTTCCGCAAAGCTTTGATTCACGGACATTCGTATACGGGCAATCCGATCGCATGCGCTGCTGCTTGCAAATCGTTCGAAATTTTAATGCGCGAAAAAACGATCGCACACATAAAGGAGATCGAAGCCTTTCATAAAAACAACGTCATAGAAGGTGTGAAGAAACGCAGAAGCCTGGGTGTTATGACCGCATTCGATCTTCCTTCTGCGCAAGAGGCAAATGAATTGGTCGCAAAATTATTTGAAAAAGGAATCTTTATGCGCCCGCTTGGCAAAACAGTGTACCTACTGCCGCCTTATTGCATTTCACGGGATGAATTGGCGCAGGTTTATGAAACTATAAAGCAATCTTTGCCTAGAAAATAAATCCGCACGTCATCACGATTACAAAACATTACTTCCCGCAAACGCCATTGCTACCGCTTTTACTGATCAGCGTTTTTCTTGTTGAACGACATGCGATTCGGATGATACGTTTGGGATATAGAACTCCTGTTCCACATGAAATCTGTATTTGATACCAATCATCTACTGGTCTTGTTACCTCAAAAGGATTATCCTGGTCGTTTGGCGTTTGTACAAAAGGACGTACTGCATCTTTCTCCATCAGGAAAGCATAATACCCTTCATTGCCAAGCCCATCCATATCTTCTTTATAGAATCCTGGTTTTTTTTCACTAAGTACCTCAACCGTAGGAATATCACATATGGTCAAAATCTCCCCCCATCGTTTATCGTTCTCGTACTCGACCAGCCTTGGATATTTAGACATAAGTATACCTGCTAACACGTCTGGTATTACAAGCACCAAACCCCTCTTATGGGGTGATAACAACCCCTTAGCTTTAAGAATTTGTCCAAAACTAAGACCATGAGCATCTTCATAGTCTATGCATGCATCCCAAGCAACGTTTTGCTTTTTGTAAGTTTTATCGAAATCTAACTTCCCAAGAACGCTAAGAAAACCTTTATCGATCTCATGAGCAAGCCCTCCCACCTGATCTCTCGGGCATGGGAATCAACCCGTATAAGATTGGGACTTTGGATCTATGAGGCGGAGTTTCGGATGATTTCCTACCGTACCATCATCCAGGCGAAAAACGCAGTCGCAGTCCACTGCCTCAAACATAGGAGCCATACCATTTTTGAAAACCTTCGGGGTAATTTTACAGAACACGTGACTCCAATTGTTAAGATCTTCCCACATCTTATCTAGAAGCTTTTTTGGGGCTGGCCTCCCGTTTCTACACATATCCATTACACGATCGATATATTTTTGCTCGATCCAATTATTTTGATATACTGTTAAGGCAGCAAATTCATCTTTTTCTTCA
>JAGDCJ010000030.1 GCA_017958565.1 Opitutales bacterium | reverse complement strand
GGGTTGTGCATAAAAACAAAGCGAATCGCATGAAAAGCCGCTTAAGCTCTTTAATCTTGCCGAAAGTGAAGAAAGAAGCGGATCATTCGGTAAAAGCGGAGGCGAGCTCGGCGAAGAATGAGGTTTCTAAAAAGGAGAAAGCTCTGAAAAAAGCGGTTGCAAAAGCGAAGACACGCTCGAAAGCAGCCAAAAAATAATCCTTTCTCTCAATTGATTCAGAAGCTCCCATAAAAGGGAGCTTTTCTTTTTGAGGAATAAGAAAAATTTTAAGTTGCTTGGGTTGTTTGCTTTAAGCTTGTCTTTCATCGGGAATTTCGCATGATAAAAACATGAATCGTGGTTGGTGGGTCTTCTTGGGGGCTGCTGGGTTGCTTTTTACTGGATGCCAATCCGGGCATACAAAAAACTTTCACAAAAAAAAGGTTCCTGCCAGTGATATGTGGAAAAAATTTCCTTCCACGATTGCGTATAAAGTTGCGCCAGCGGGTGTAGCGGCTTACGTAGATGATGAAATCATTATGTGCGATGAGGTGAACAAAATTTGTTCCGAGTTGCACCTTTCGTTCCCAGAAGCATTAAATTTTTTGATCGAACAAAAATTGCTCTTTATCGATTTTAAAAAGAAAGGTGGAAAAATTTCGAACCTACATTTGGAAGCGCAATTAGAAACGATTGCGAAGGAGCATTTTCGAGGGAATCGAGTATTGATGCAGCAAGTGTTTAAGCAGCGAGGACAATCGTTGTATGGGGTGAAAGAAGATCTGCGCAATTCCATGATTTTTCATGCGATGCAGCAGCAACAAATGCAGTCGCCATACTCCATAAGCCCAAGGCAAATGTTAGCCTACTACAAGGCGCATCGGTCGGAATTTCAAGTAGAAGCGCGGTATTGTTTGCAACAGAGCGGTTTTTTGGCAAATGACTTCATCGAAGCGGAATTTTCTTTTCAGAAAAATGGAATAACGGAGAAACTTCCGGCGGTTCGTATGACGAAAGAAGAACGGTGGAAACAGTTGATGAACCATGGAATACCGCTGCCAGATATTCAAAAGCATTTGGATAGTTTTCGTACCGAACCGACGTGGTATGCAGCTTCGGAAGTAGATCCGCATTTGCTTCAAGCGCTTGCCTCGCTTTCGGTGGGCCAATCGACACCTTATCTTTTGTTGAATGGGAATTATCTTTGTTCGACCTTGGTAAAGTTTGAGCCAGCGCGTGTAAAAGCGCTGCCAGAGGTACAAGATCCGATTGAAGAAGCTCTGTTGGTGGAGTTAAATGAGAAGCGATACAAGCAATACTTGAAACGGTTGCGCGAGCAAGCTTCGATTACGATTTTCAGCTGATTTTTTTTACAATTTGATCGTGTTGGTAAATTGCATGATGCTCGAAACAATTCCAAGCGCTAGGATGGCGACGAGAAAGAAGGCAAACCCGAGAGCGCCGGAGGTGATGAGCGTTGTGAGCCGATGGAGTCGAGTATCCAATTCTTGATTGTGGAGGTTGTAAACTTCTTGAAAACTTTCATGCAGATTCCCAATGTTTTCGCCTACCATGATGATATCGAGTGCGAGATCTGTAAAAAGTGGAGTTTTTTTGACTTGAAAAGCATTCGTAATCGCTGCCCCATCATTAATTTTGTTTCGTGCTTCTTGGTATTGCGCCCGTAAAAAGGAATTGCGAATGGTGCGTTCGGTCAACCGCATGGCTTCGGTTAAATTCACGCTACTTTTTAGCAAGGTTGCCAGTAAATTGGAAACACGACAAAGATCAGTGTATTGCAAAATGGTACCGAGCATCGGTACGGCTAATAAAAGACGATCGGTTTTTTGCCGTGCTTGTGGGGAATGTTTCCGCACGTATCGAAGGATCCATGCGATGCATCCGTTCCCAAGCAGTGCAAGAGGAATTCCATACAAGAGAACGTTTGAAAATCCAATCAAAATTCGTGCAGGAAGCGTTAAATGCCCACCCATGGAGGTGAGCATGCCTTCGATACGCGGGAGTAAGAAAAACAGAAAAAATACCACTACGGCCATTGCTGCGATGGTCACGAAGATTGGATAAGCCATCCCTGCGACGATTTTTTTCTTCAACTGTTCGCGTTCGGTTAATAGCCGAATGATATCTCGTAAAACCGGCGCAAGGTTTCCGGTAGATTCCGCCGCTTCTAATGGATAAATGATATCTTCGCTGAAAACGTGAGGATAGGATTTCATGGCACTTCCTAAGCTTTTCCCTTCGCTTAGATCTTTCCAAAGCGCAATCGCTAAATCGCGCAACTGCGGATCTTTCAAGCGTGTTTGCAAAATGCGCAACGTATCGCCAATGGGCAATCCCGCTTCATGCAATTGCAACAGCCGTTTTAGAAACGGTAGAACGAGTTTTCGGTTTTGTTTTTTTTGATGGAAGGAAGCGCTTACAAAGGTAACGGTGGATGGAGAAATTCCCTGTTGCCGCAATTGTGCTAGAGCATGTTCTTTGTTTTTCGCAACTATCGTTTTTTTACAGCTGCCATGAATTTGGTACGTAAATTTTTGCATCAAGCGTAAACGGGTTCAAATTTTTCTACACCGGTAGCCGCTTCCGATAAATTAATTGCGCCAAAATTCAACAAAGCGCTCCAACTGGTTATCCCACGCTTGACTTGTTCCCACCCGTTTTGACAAAGGGTTTGCATGCCATCTTCTAACGCAATGTCCTTAATAGCACTTGCGGGCTGATTGTGTAAAATCGCTTCCTGAATGTCTTTGGAGACCGGCAAAAGCTCAAATATGCCTATGCGTCCCTTGTATCCGGTATTTTGGCAAGCTTCACAGCCAACGGGTTCATGGATCAAATGAGCATATTGCACTTCTGAGGTTGGAATGTTCAATTGTTGCATTTGCCGTTCCAACTTTTTGAGATCAACCTTGGCAGGGCGGCAACAATGCGTGCATAGGCGGCGAATAAGACGCTGCGCGATGATCAATTCTACCGAGGCAGTAATGAGAAAGGGTTCGATACCCATGTCGATCAGGCGAGTGAGGCCACCGGCTGCGTCGTTGGTATGAAGAGTACTGAGCACCAAGTGGCCGGTTAAAGAAGCACGAATGGCAATATCGGCGGTTTCTTTATCGCGAATTTCTCCGACCATAATGACATCCGGATCTTGACGCAAGATGCAGCGTAAGGCACTGGCAAAATCAAAGCCAATATCGCTAAGAACTTGCGATTGATTCACCCCTTCGATTTCGTATTCCACAGGATCTTCAATGGTAACAATTCGTCGTTCGGGTGTTCGAATTCGGCGTACAAAAGAACTGAGGGAGGTCGATTTACCCGAACCGGTTGGTCCGGTTACCAAAATAATTCCATGCGGTTTATGGATGTTTTGATCAATAATTTCTAGATCTTTTTCCATCAACCCGAGCTCCTCAACCGTTGCCGGCGTATTGCCTTGCATCAGCAAACGCAAGCTAACGCTTTCTTGATCACAGGTTAGAGGTAATGTAGAAACACGAATATCGAGCGTAATGGGTCCGGAAGAGAAATGAATGCGTCCATCTTGCGGGCGTCTTCTTTCGGAAATGTTTAAATGCGCCATAATTTTGATGCGTGAAATGATGGCAGATTGTAATTTTACCAAATTATGGGGAAGTTTGACGGGGACCAATTGGCCGTCAATGCGATAACGGATTTGTAGAGAATTTTTTTGTGGCTCAAAGTGGATATCGGTGGCGCGATCCCCTACGGCTTTGATAATAATGTCATTGACAAACCGAATGATGGCGGCATTTTCATCTTCCTCGGGCACTTCTCCGTTTTTGGTATCGGCTTGTGCTAACTCGAGATCGAGGTTTTCCGATCCTAACCCAAAATTTTGAATGATGGCGTTGGCCAGCTCCTGCGCTTGCGTCAGGTACCAGATAGGTCGTTTCCCGCATTTCATTTCAATCCATCGAATGGTTTCTTTGTTGGGAGGCCATACCGTTATCAAATGCAAGGCATCCGATGGATCGGATTCTATTTGAATCGGTAAGCATTGAAAGGCATGGATTAAGCGCAAGGGAAGAATTTGATCCGCATGTTCTACAACGCGAAATTGTTCCAGAAAAGGGATCCCACAAGCTTGTGAAACTTGCTGGCAAACCCTCTCCAACGGTCGATTCGAAAATTTGGATAACAAGTACATGCGCTCTTGCAAAGGTGCTTGGGTAACTTCAAGCCGCTGCGTTTCATCCAGGAAATCAAAAGTATTCATCGGATTTTTTTAGGATTTTTCTCTAGATCTCATCATCTTCATCCTCGTCATTCCTTTCCTCAAAGGAGGAAGAATAAGATGGATACGATTTCTTTTCTGGTTCTTTCGGAACCGAAAGGCGCTTGCCCGTTTCGATGTCACGGACAACCAATTCTTGCGTGTCAGTATCAAATTTGTCGATAACGTACGGGCTTGAGAAGTTGGGTATCCATGATTCTTGCACGAGAGGACTAACGGTTTTCACGCTGAACTCCAAATGATTCCCTTCATACACCACCATTCCGCACCAAACCATTTCTGTAGCGGATGTTATGCTAGGGCCACTGCCTTCCCTAAAGTGCGGAGGAAGGAAAGGAGAATCTTTGATCAAGGATTGAACCCATTGAATTTGAGTAGGAGAACGTGGTTCGAATAGCCCCATAGCAAACTTTTCTGGCTCATCATTTGCAACGACGGGTGGTTCAGAATCGGCAATGATAAGAGAAAAAGGGAGTACGCTGAGCAACAAAAAGATTTGAGCGTGCTTCATCGGTTTAAGGCTATTCCCTGATTGTTCAACGGGCAAGAATAGGCAACCGCTTCTCCCAAAAAATTTCCGATCGTAGATGCTTCCGGTTTCATCGATCGTACCCGATTATAACACTTTCGTCAGTTGTCGCCTTTTTTGGGCTTGCCGAATGAGAGGCTTTTGCGGAAGAGGTTTATTGCCTGGTTTTCGAAAAATTTTTCCAAAAAATTCTGAAAGAGTTTTTGGGCGTTCCTTCTTGAGGGGTCTTTTGCGAACCCTTGTCATTTTTTTTGAAACCGGTTGAACATTGCTACGAACTTTTCGGGCAAATAAGGGCTGTTTTGCTGGCCTCCTTTTAGGAAGCTTTTGCTTTATGGGTTTTTTGTGGAAAAGAGGATTTGCTTTCTGGCTCCGCCGACGAGAAATGTTTTCAAGATGTCGCGACTTTTTTAATTTTTTGGTAGAAAAGGATGTTCTTTTGTTTTTTGGATGGATCGGCCTTCGTTTTCGAGAGAATAACGTTTTCTTTCTTCGTTTCTTTTGCACAAGCTCTGCTTCCGAGCTTTTTTGCAAGCGAGAGGATTCTTTTTCTAGTTTTGAGGAAGTGTTTTCGTTTTGCCCAACCGGCTTTTGCGCAGAACGATGAGGATCGTTGAGATCGGGCTGAGAAGCTTGTTCAGTTAACTGATACGAGCGGATTACTTGCTGCGAAGCGGGCGTTAGGTTCGAGGTGTATTGTTCCGTATCTTTTTTCGCAGAAGAAGCGTCGGGTAATAAAATCGGTCGAATAAACACAATCAATTCGCTTTCTTCTTCTTGTTCCGATTTGCTTGTAAACAAAAGATCTCCAAAAAGCGGAATATCCCCCAAAATCAGCATTTTTTTCTTATTATGCAAAATGTCCTGCTTCTTCAAGCCAGCCAGCACAATCATATCGCCCGATTGAGCAGAAACAAACGATTGAATTTGCCGTTTGTTGATAAAAGGAATTTCGATTTTGCTGTTTGCCGATCCAACATGCATGGAATTGGTGGTAAAGTTATCAATTTTTTGATCAATTTCCATTTGGATGGTTCCGTTTAGCCCGATCAGCGGTTTCACCGAAAGTTCAATTCCGGCATCCACCTTTTCAACGTTACTGTTCGAAACATCTCCATCCGTTGCACCGCTGCCGGTTTTGGTTTGGATAGAACTGATATACGGGCGAGTTTCTACCACGCTTAGCTTTGCTTCTCGCGCATGGGTTGTTAGCAGCGTGGGAGAGGAAACAATTTTCACGTTCGAGTTGATTTTTGCTGTATTTAAGATCGTATCGATTCCAAATTTCGGCCAAAAACTCGTGATATTTCCAATCGAAAGCCCGCCAGGGAGGGAAGCAAGGCCGGCGGTGATTTTATGAGGGATGGTAGAAGTGGTTCCGGTAGCGGCACCATTGCGATCGTATTTTTGCTCGGTTTGTATGTGTTGCTGATAGCCGAAACTTTCTAAACCACTGGCTTGGCCATCGGTCAGTTTCACTTCTGCGATAATAACTTCGATCCGTACTTGTGGAAGAACCACATCGATTTGGTCTAGTAAATGTTGTATTTGCCGGCGATCGGTAGGGGTTCCCTGTGCAACAATGGCATTTAATCGTTCATCACACTCTACGCTGAAATATTTGCTGAAGGTTTGCGTAGGGGAGTTTTGCTGATCGGTACTTGTTGAATTTTGTACGGTTTCTTTTTGTTGTTGGATCAGCTTTTTGATCAACCCGGTAATCTCTTTGCTTGAACCGTGCTGAATCCGAAATACGTAATACTGCACCAAAGGATCCGTGGCGGTATCGAAGGTTTCAAAAGCCTTTCGAATCATGGTTTCACAACCTTTTGGGGTCGTCACCACGAGCGTATTAGTGTTTTTATCAGCGGTAAAACTTGTATTTCCTAAAAGGTAATATTTTAGAGCGCCGTTTTGTAAATCTTCAAAAATCTTTTTTAGGTTTTCAGCGCTGGCATTTTTGGGATGGAGCCACAAAATCGCTTCTTGTATATTCGCCACTTTGTCATTTTCTTGAAAAAACCGATCGAGTTGTTGCAAATTAGCTAGCGTATCCGTAATAAACAAACTATTGGCTTTATCCAAGGTGACCACGGAAGAACTGACGGAAGTTGTCAATTGTGAGATGGCACGAGCTCCTTCACGAGCAGTCAAGTTGTTTAATCGAAATAAACAGCAGCAGATTTCTTGGCTGCTGGTTTTTTTTAACAAATCTTCCCGCTTCAACATCATCGGCGCATTGCTTTTGGCCTTGTTGATTGGAACCGCTCTCCAGGCTTTCTCTCCTAAAGGCGTTACCGCAATTCCTTCCGCAGCCAGTCTGCTTTTCAAGATTGCTACGGCTTCGTCGAAAGAAAGCGGCATGGAAATATCCAAATTGATGTTACGTTTGGGTAATCCATCTTCTAGAATGATCACGCGATTGGTCCATTTCCCTAATAAAGCGAGTGTCTGCGAGACCGATTCGTTCGTTAGCGTTAACGAGCTAAGAAACGGTTCCATAGAGGGTGCAGAGGTACTGGAAACGGCTTCGGAAGTGAGGGTAGGGGTACCTACCACCGACCCTTGTATAGGTACGGGCGGAAGAGGTTTCGTTGAGTTTGTGACAATGGATGGATGCGATCCTGATTGGTCCGTTGCAGACGTTACTTGAACGGGTCCCGGTTCGCCTTTTACCAAAGAAAGGAGGGAGAAATTCCCTACAAATACAACAAGAAGAACTGTTCTTTTAAGACTTAAAATTCTTTTAAAACTTGTAAAGAATTTTTTCTGATTTGTAAAGCTTTTAATGAGCATTCTGCTTCTAATAACTTCGGGTTTTGTTCATTCGCATGCAATTCAATTTTTTCCATAAAACTGTAAGGGATTTTTCGTGCAAAGTTTTTTTCAAATTCGATCAAATCTTCGAGGGTTGCATTTTCGCAATGCAATGAAAGCGCGTGTTCATCAAAAAAACCCTCTCGATGCGTATCCGGAGAATCGATCGAACACGTGATTTTTGCATCATGAACCAAGTTTTCTACTTCTTCTGTAAAAGCAGCGCTCGAAAGCATTTGCTCAGGATAGGTTTTCGATAAAAATTTATCGACATTATCTTGGATAGTTGAATGCTGATTGATCCAATATCCTTGCTCCTTGGCTTCTTTTTTCAAGATTTTCCAATCAGAGCACAAGGTATGGATTTGTTGCAGGCAACTGTACATCCATCCAAACAATAGGAAGAAAATGAGCAGAGAAACCAACACGCGCTTGCGAAAGGTTGGTTTCGCGGAAAAGTTTTGGAAAATTTTTTGAAAGGGAATCTTCATTAACGTAATGAAATGGGGCGAAAAAAGCTGCCGGTTGTTTTTTGGAAGTTACACGAGAGGTGGAATTTTACTCCCTGCTCAAAAGGTTGTGCTTCAGAGGCCTCAACGGAAGAAAAATATTGGCTTTTTTGCAAATTTTGCACATATGCATCCATGGTTGTATGCTTGTCAGCAATCGCTTCTACCACAGCATGATGCGGTTGATCCATGGTTGCGTGAGAAAAATAAATCCCTTTCGGTCGATAGGTATTGATGAGCCCTAGCAATTCAAAAAAACTTACTTCTTGATCCCATATAGGTTGTATTTTTCGAACCAATCGATCTTTGTTTTTCCACTTTTGGGCTACAGGGGTTTTTGCTTCAATAGACTTGTTTTTAAAATACAGAGCTGCTTGTCCAATCCATAAGAAGAATTGGAAACAAAAAACCATTCCTAACCCATAAAGGCCCCATTCCGTGCTTCCTTGGAGAATATAGGCGGAGTATTCTTGTTTTTTGAGCTGTTGGATTTGATCTTTGTCGCGAAGATCTGCTTGCCAAACGAGTTTGCGTGGTAAGAGGACGGTAGTCGTTTGGGCGGGAGTATCTCCTGTTTGTTCGGATAAACAGCAGCGATAATGATGACGATCATCTTGAATTTGAATGATCGACAGGTTCCGTTTCGGAAGGGAAGAAGGCGGATTTTCAACTGGCGGGTTTTCAGCAGGAGAAGGTAACAGTTTGTTTTCCGTTTGTATGCAAACACTTGGCTTTTTTTGTACCAAAACGGAGGTCATGCTGTTGCACGTAACGGTACAAATTTCATCTTCTTTTGCTAATAAAATGCCAAGGGCCGCGCAGGGTAAAAGATGTTTTTCGCAGGAAGGGCTTCCGATGAAATTTTGCAACCGTTCTTTCAATCCCATAAAATACACCCACTGAGTTTTTTGGCGATTTAGCGGCAAATATCCCCACATCAATTGATCCAATGGGAACGGAGAATCATCGCTGAGCAAACCCAAAATCATGTTGGGAATCTTTTTTGCGCTTAATTTTCGTGGAAGATCTAACGTTTTGAAAATAAAATAATCGTCGGGAATGAGGATAAAATCCTCCCATTCGGTTTGTGCAACCATCGCATGATTTGCTAATATGGTTTGGCTCATTCGTTTTCTTTTAATTCCACAAGCTTTAAAACCGCCTCTTGTTTCGAGGGTTCCGATCGTTTTTTCTTTTTCGGTTTTGCATGGTCCATAACGGCCCACAAAGATTGGATAGTAAACGAACGCTTTCCTTCGAAAGCGACGATTCGAATTTGCAATAAATGTGGTTTCGTTGTCAATAATTTTTTGTAAGAGTACGGTTGCTCTTTTTCGGTTTTTTCCGATGAAGAAGGAAATTTTCCATGCCCCAGTTGTTGTATTTGGTCCACATGGGAATAGAACTGCTTTTCGGTTGCATGCGATTGAAGTCCTAAGTAATGGGCAATGGCTTCCACATTGAGAAAGAAGGTTTTGCTCAATACCGTCAGAACGTCCGGAGAAACGGAATTGATATTGATACGATAACCATAAAACGGAAGCGAGGTGCTTTGCGTCAATCGTTTCCATTGGCGATTGGGTTTCCCTTTTTTATCAAAGAAAATGGTTTGGAATTTTTCGATTTCTTGCAATTGAAGGTAGTCGTTGAGCGCGTTTGGGAAAAAAATTTGCGACGGATTCCCTTTTTTTTGTGCGGATTGCCCATCTTCAGATGGATTGGATGATTTCGGAGAAGATTCCGCAGCAAGTGGTTTGTTGGGCAAATCGATCAACCTGGAAGGAATCGGCTTTTTTTGTAGCCATTGTTGGTATTGTTTAGCGAGCATTCGAGCATCCCACGTGTCGGCAAATAAACGGAACAGGTTGGTTAATTGTTTTTCATCGGAACCGTGAAGTGGAATTTTCCCCGATTCATCTTCTAGATGAATTTGAACATGAACGGAGGATGGCAACTGCAATCGTTTTTCAGCCAAAGCGGCGGCTTCGTGAAAATCTTTTCCAAGGGTCAATTGTTGCTCTACCGAGCAGCGTACCGCTTCCAGAACATTATAAGCGGTATTTCGTAGCGGAGAGTTCACTTCTAAATACGAATGGGCCTGCAAATCTTGATGTAGGTTTTGCAAAAAAGCGGTTACTAGGAGCGATAAAATCATCAACATCCCCAGGACAAAAATAAGCACCGCTCCGGAAGCCGATTTTTTCATGCGGTTCATGATTTTTTGTCCTCCTTGGGTGAATGAGTGGAATTTTTATCGGGAGATTTTTGCTCGTTATTTTTAGAAGAAGCATCGAGCGTATCTTTGAACGGAATCGGTTTTTGGGTTTCTTTTGCATAAAGCGAAGAAAAATACACAAAGCGGGTTTCAACCCAAGAATCTTTTCGAAAAGTTATTCGTAATCCGTTTGGACGTACCCCAAGCGGATCTTTTTGAAGAAATTGCCGAGCATAAGTGGTTAAATTTGGAGCAAATTCCCATTGTTTTTTAGTTGAGTTCCAAAAGCCGTATTCCATTTTTTCAACATACGGGCTCAGTAAAATTTTTTGTATGTGAGTTTTGCTTGTCGTTTTGATGCCTTCCACGAATCGTTTTTTTACAACTTCTGGACTTTCGATCCAAAGAAACAATCCAGAACGATTACAGACCCAAGTAACGAGGAAAGGATGAGAAGAAAGGGTGCGAAGGAATGGCATGGGCGCTTTGCGGAACGCGCCCAGGACGTAAAGATTTTCTTTGCGAAGATGAACGCTTGCGATTGCTTGGGTGGTTAAGGAAGAAGAATCCACGATACCCACGAAGGAGTTTGCTTCTTGCTGTAAAAATCGCGTGCATTGTTGCACGTGTTCCACAAAGATTTGGTAAGGTGTTTGGCGAGTTTTCCAGGCGTGAAAAAAAGAGACAAAGATCGATAAAATGGCCGTCATCATCATCCCACCCAACGCAATCGCGATGATCGCTTCTATGAGTGTAAACCCTCGTGTTCGATGATTACGGCGTTGCATCATTGAGAGAAGAGGAAAGAATGGCCGATTTTTCGGAAGCGGTTATCCAATCCGGCCGACGGATCCAAAAATCGATGGATTCTTTCGTGTTTTGTATTTGTACCGTTACCCGGTATAAGTGAAGAATTTTGCCAAAATGTACCTTCCCTGTCCAACGAATTTGAGTGGATGGATCTGGCAAGGAAAGCAGATGAGAAGCCGCGACTTGATCGCGTGGGAGCGTCATCAATTCTTGCCGAATGATTTGCAAGGTAAGCGGACGTGTGTTTTCTTTCGAAAGTTTTATCTTGCACCATAACCCGTTGGCAAAGCTTTGTGTGAGGACCAAAATGCCGATAGCAAACAAGGCGAGCGAGACCATTACCTCTATGAGGGTAAATCCGCGTTTGGGATGAATGGTTTTTACCATGAAAACGGTTGGCATCGGCCGGTTAGGATATCAATGGCGTACGTTTCTCTTCCGTGATTTGAATGGAGTTCCACGAAGGTACTGGTAAAAAATCCGTGTGCTTGAATGTTAATCGCGTCGATCGATTTTGCTTGTGTATCCGGTTGAAAGGTTCCTTTGTCGGATAAGATGCCCGGCAGAACTTTATAGGAAAGAGCGGTGGAAGATTGCGAAGAAATGGGCCATGGGAACGATTGAACCGTTTTGCCTTGAGCGTTGATGACCGTTAATTCTTGGGGAGAAAAACGCACTGTTGCGGGTTGATGTTCTCGTGCGCACCACAGGCGAGACCATTGCAAGGCTTCTTGTAAAATCGTAATCGGCTGTTTTTGAGGAGAAAATATTTGCTTCCATTTTCCAGGAATGGACAAAAACACACCAGCCAGCAAGGCCATGAGACTGATGACCAATGTGATTTCGACCAGACTAAATCCAGCCTTACTCTTGGAATGCTTCGGTTTTTTCTGTTGTTTCCCAATTTCCGATATCATCCCCATCTCCACTTCTTCCACCTGGTCCCTTAGACCAAAGATCATAACTGTCCGGATTGTGACGACCTGGGTAACAATACTGCAACTGGTTTTTCCATTGGTCTTTTAAGGCTTCCGGCTTTTTGATGTAGGGGCCATTCCATCGATCTTTTTTCCTAGCAGGTGGCTTTAAAAGCGCTTGTAAACCTTCTTCTGTGGTTGGGTAAGATCCAACGTCATTCATATACAACAATAAAGTAGCTTACAGGTTTTCAAGTAACATTTTTGCAATTTTTTCCTTACTGCTACTGAAAAATTTCCCATAATTGGAAACCATTAACAGCATCAGCATACCTAAAAGCGCAATCACCACGATCAGCTCTACTAACGAAAAGCCTTGGGTCTTTTTGCTTGCTTGGGATAACCGCTTCAACATGGTTTTAGTGTAATCGATTGAGGATAAAAGGCAAGTTATTTTATTTATGCGGTTACGTTGAACTTAAAGAGTGCAATATCTCCTTCTTGAAAAACGTATTCTTTCCCTTCGAGGCGTACTTTCCCCTTTTCGCGTGCACCGATCCATCCGCCATTTTCGACAAAGTCATGGTAGGAAACCACCTCTGCTTTGATAAAACCACGTTGGAAATCGGTGTGAATGATCCCTGCGCATTCAGGAGCTTTCATTCCTTGCCGGAAAGTCCAAGTACGCGCTTCTTTTTCGCCGGCCGTAAAGTAGGAAGCTAGTCTTAACTGTCGATAAGCGGTTTGAATGAGCATGTTGACACCGCTGTCTTTGATCGGGAAGGTCGATAAGTATTCGCGTGCTTCTTCTTGAGAAAGTTCTGATAAAGCAGCTTCTAATTGCGCAGATAACACACAAAAAGCAGCGTTTGGGTCGGTTTGTAAGAATTCTTGAACAGCAGAAATGTATGGATGGTTTTCAGTGCCTGTTTGCCAATCGCTTTCGGAAACATTGCAAACGTACAAAATCGGTTTTTGGGTCAATACTCCTAGCATTTTCATTCTTGCCGCTTCTTCTTCCGAAACGGCAAATGAGCGAGCGGGTTGACCATTGTTGAGATGTGCTTGTAGTTGTTGTATCAAATGGTGCATGGCAACCGCTTCCTTTTCGCTGGATTTGGCTTTTTTTGCCCAATAATCGGCTTGTTTTTCCAGCGATTGTAGGTCCGCGAGCAACAATTCGGTATGGATGATATCGATGTCTCGAAGGGGATCGACCGTTCCCATGGTGTGCAAAATGTCCGGATTTTCAAAGCACCGTACGACTTGAACGATCGCGTTTACTTTTCGAATATGGTCCAAAAATTGATTCCCTAACCCCTCACCCTGGCAAGCGCCTTTGACCAATCCAGCGATGTCGATGAACTCAATAGCAGCGGGAACGATTTTTTCTGTATGAACCAAATGCGCTAAAATGGGTAAGCGTTCATCCGGAACTTCCACGATACCCACGTTGGGTTCGATCGTGCAAAAAGGATAATTGGCGGCTTCGGCTTTACGAGTGCGGGTGATTGCATTAAACAGCGTACTTTTCCCTACATTGGGCAAGCCGACAATACCAACTTTTAACATAAAGCTTTCCTTATTTACGTACTTTTTAAGAAAAAAAGGAAGGTTTTTTACAATACGCGATAGGCAATGGGTTCTCTTCCTTGCTTTTGTTCCAAAATATAAAGAACGGGATCGTGAAAAATCGGCAACCATACCATTTTTTCATCCACCTGCAGCGGTTTTTCAGAAAAAGGAAACGTTTTCGAGTCGGTTTTTCGACGCAAAACCCCGGTGAAACGATGAGGACAGTACGATTCTTTTCCGAGAGTTAATGTAACTGTTCGATGTTCCTGCAAATCTTCCAAGGTAACCGTTTGTTGATCGTGGCTAACGTGCAAGAATCGGGCTTGTTGATCCTGATCCATTTCTCCCGGATGGAGTGAAAAAACATCGCCGTTTTCTGTTTTAAACAAGTAGATGGTTTGATCGTTTTCTGCAACGAATCCGCTGTAAAAAGTTCGATCAGGTGTTCGTTGAAACGATTCTAATACAAGGGGAGCATCGGATGAAAGTGGTTCGAAAATATTTTTTGCCGCTTGGAGCGGGAAAACGGAAGAAAAGAAAAACATCCCTGTCCATACTTTTGGAAGGAAGGAGCGTATCGTGGAAGGTTTCATGAAAAAATCAAACATTCGGTTGCTGGATAGGAGAAGGCACTTTTTTTCTTTTATCCAAATCCGCAGTTAATTGCCAGGAAAAAGTCGGTGCCATTGAAGAACCTTTTTCATCCCATTGTTGATGAATTTGCAAATGTACCCCATTGGAAAATTCACCGAAATGAATTCCGAGCTCTTGGCACCGAAAGGGCACCAACTGCAGATCGTTCGCATGGATGGTCGTAATGATTAAATTGCCGGATAAGCTGGCGAAAAATGCCGCTTTTGCGGTTTCGGGACTACGAATTTCTCCTATTAAAATCACGTCGGGATCTTGTCGAAACGTACCGAGTAACGCTTCTTCAAAGGTATGCCCTCTTTTGGCATTGATTTCGCTTTGTACAAAATCATGAATTTCAGCCTCAATGGGATCTTCGATCGAAATGATTTTTTTGCCTTGTTGATGAAAAAGCTTCCCGAGCGCGTATAGGGTGGTGGTCTTTCCGCTTCCGGTTGGTCCGGAAATTAAAATCATTCCAGAGCGCCACTGCGTATGCTTGGATCGGAGCAAGGTGAGCAGCTTCTTAGGTAGTTGCAAAGAATCGATGTGAAACGGAAAGATGTTTTCGCTCAGGATTCGGATGGCAAGCGTTTTCTGATAAAAATCCTGCATGTGAGAGAGGCGGCCAAAAATTGTTTTTCCATCAAGGGAATAGCGAAAGTGCCCTTCTTGATTTCGAATCGTTTCGTCAAATGTTAAGGATCCTAGAATGAGAAAGCTGTTTAATAACGCTTGCCCTTGTCCATGAGATTGATATTGAGGATCAGACAGTGTCCGATGTATGCGAAATCGCACGGTAGCTTGTGTAGGGGTTACATCGATAAAAATATCGGATGCGTGAAGCTCCCAAGCTTGTCGGATTATTCGTTCGACGTTTAAGTTGGGAGAAAAAGAAGTTGCTTCCCAAACGTTTGCTTCGGGCGAATTTTTTAAACAAAGGGTCCAAGATTGATCGGTTGCTTGTTCTAACAACGGTACATAAGCAAGCCAACGCGCTTCTGTTGTATAGAGACAGCATCGTTTCTCTCCGATTTCTTGAAAAGAAAACCGACAGGATCGTAAAAAATCGAATGCAGCGGATGGGTTATGCGGTGGAAGCTTTTTTAGGGCATGAATGATCCGCCGGGTTTTGATTGCATCCGACATGTGCGTGACTTTTAGAATCGGAACAACCATTGCATGAAGAATGCGATTTATAATCGGTTTCATAAAAACCGCTTCCTTTGAAAAAGATTCCGGCGCCTTCTCCAATTTTTCGCTGTAACGTGTTTTTTTTGCATTTCGGGCAACGGGTGCGGGCAGGTTCGCTCATTGAGTGAGAAATTTCGAACGTTTGTCGACAAGAAGAACAAACATAATCATATGTGGGCATACTTTGACTGTACACCGATGGAAAGATTTCGCAAGCTGAAAACATCTTAACGGGCAAATGCTTTTGCGAAAAGCGGCATATCAACCGGCATCGCGTTAAATTCTAATTTCGGGATGCCCAATTTTTTGCATTGTTGACATGTAACGCTTTGCTGATGGAGCTGCGTCCATTTTTCTTGCGTCATCTCCAATACATTTCCGATACCTTCGTCCACTAAGCAGCAAAGGATGCATCGACCATTGGCGTCAATCGTCAGATTGTGCGCCATCGGACAATCCGAAACGGGATGAAAATCCTTTGTGCTGTACCCCATCCATAAGTCCTGCGCGACTTGATGCAAGTAATCGTTCGGTAAGGTTTTTTGCAGATACTGTTTCAATTTTTCCCAATCATTAATGACGGCAAATACCGGATGACAGGTGATTTGTAATTGTTGGGCAAAATCATACGCGGCTTGCAATTCATGCACGTTGAATTGATACACGTGAAAATAGATCATGAATTGTCCAACAAAACCATGCTGTCGAAACGTTGTTACGATTTGTTCAATATGGTTTCGAATACGTTCAAAATCCAGCCGGTGAATTTTGTCGTACGAAGCTTGACTAAATCCGCACATGGAAAATTTGATGAAACCAATATGGCGTGCATCAAAATTTTTAGGAATTTTTGGCAAAACAGCCGCATTGGTGCTTAGGGCTACCCAGCAATGTTCCTGTGCGGCGATTTCTAAAATTCGCGCAAATTCAGGATGGAGCATTGGTTCCCCCCAATTATACAGGTGAATTTTCGTTCCTGCTTCGATCCAATGCTGCGCTTTTAGATACCGCAAGATGCGTTCAAACAGCCCTACCTCGATGAAGGCATTTCCTTTGTTGCAAGGCACTTGATAACGGTTCGCAAAGCCGGTTTGGCAATAATAACATTGCGCGTTGCAAACATTGCAAATATCAAACGCTAAGTGCTTTTCGGTATATTGAGAAAAGGTAGAAGGGAAATTTTCCATAAAGCTTTCTCTTTATTCCATACAGGGAAGGAACGCTTTTCAAGGGAAAAAGGATCAGGCGATCCAGGAGGTTTGCGATAAAGGAAATTCGTCGGAACAAAAACGCAATAGGAGCTCTTGCATCGAAGGGGTGAGAAGATTTTTTGAGGTTCGAATTTTTAACAAACGCATGTTGCCTTCTATTTCAATCGTGACAGGAATGTTGCTGCCATTCGAGGAGAGAAGATGGAAAGACAAGGTATCGAACGATTGGGTTTCTTCCGGTATCAAAATGCGACCATTCGCGGTTTCCCAGCGACGCCATTGTGAAACACGGAAGGCTATTTTTTGTAACGGCAAGAATTGATCCCAGCGTTCCACCGAGCGTTCATCTTCCCAAAAGGCGCCCGGCAGAGGAGCGACCAAAGCGCGCACCGTGTTGTAAATCAGCTGAATGCTCATTTCTCGTGTTAAACGGCCATCTTCTGGTTTTCGATGAGGCCAGGTTTTGGCTTGCTGCGCATTTTGAGGCGTGAAGGAAAGATTTTCTCCGGTTAAAATTTTGGGAAGGTAAGTTTCCCATAACGTTTCTGCAATTTTTTGATCTTGTTTTTGCAAATCTTTCCAGGTATCCGTGATCGAAATCGGAAAAGTTTTTACACAAAGGGTATCCCCTTCATCAAGCGCTGAAGACATTTTGTGTAACGTAACGCCATGTTTTTGAGAATTGTGAATGAGAGCCCATTGGCGTGGATTAGCACCACGAAAAAAGGGAACCCAGCCAGCATGGCAATTCACGCATAGCTTTGGAATGGCCAGTAGGGATGCAGGTAACAGCATCGAATAACAATTGCAAAGCAGAATATCTGGTGTTGTAATGGCAATCTCTCTCTCTCTCTCTC
>JAGDCJ010000029.1 GCA_017958565.1 Opitutales bacterium | reverse complement strand
TGTATGTTTCACCGGTTCCCAAATTCCACTTGATCCCAATCTCTTCCAAAAGTCCTTGTTGTACTTCTAAAAATTTGGCTTCAATCGCGATTTGCTTGCACGTTTGATAACGGTGAAGAATCGCTTCGATTCGCTGTAACCAAACCGTTTCGTGGGTTACAAGCAAATTTTGTCCATCATACGCAAAGCCGACACCCTTCTGATCAAACGGAATGCCGATTTTGGTAAAAAACTGCTTTAAACTTTCTTCTTCCTTTTTTTCGCCCGCTGGCTGATCCGTGTAGTTCAAAATTTGCAAAATGCTGCCGCGCGGAACGGAAAAAATGCAGGTTTTTAACGCCGGTGGGATCGAAGGATCCCGAAAGATAATGGTATTTCCTTCATACACGGCAGTAAATTTGGTCATGTCGCTTAGGTGTTGAACGATGCGTGCTAAGGAAACTTCCTTGAGATTCAGGCTGATTTCGGGAGCACGGTGCTCTGGATCTACCAAGACAAAGTTTACGATACGTAGGTTTCCTGGACGATTTGCAAGCGTTTTACTTAAAATTTCTAACGCATCTAACAACGAAACTTTTTTCAACTGAATTTGCGGGATGATGAAGCTTCGCGAAAAATTTTGTAAGCTATCCTCTGGAATGGCTTCCGTAGAAATGGGCGGGGCGGTCGGCAAAGAATAGGAAGGCTTGGGAACATTCCATGTGTTTTGTAATTGTTTTAACAACTCTTCATGAGTTTTCTGGTGAACTTCATCTTTTTGGAAACCAGTTAAAAAGGGATGGGTAGGTACCGCCAACGATTTTGCTGATCGATCGGCTAATGAAGTTGCTTTTGTTGGAAAAGTTAGGTAATCTTTTTTTTGTAAATGCTTCCTGTTCGCTTGTGCAATAGAGACGAAGAAAAGAATGATCAAAAACAATCCAATGGAACGATGATGTACGATCCAATTCCTTTTGTTTTTAAAACTTCCTGTTTGTTTGCGCACAAAATGTAACTTTAGCTTATCTAAAAAGGTCGGATAATGATTAGCAATGAAAAAAGAGATGGTTTAACTCCCTTCGCCCTTTGGGTGAATGTGTTTGCAAATCAGGACAAAAATCAGTAACAAAAAGACTGCAAAGCCTTGGCAGCACTTTAGGGCAAGTGCGTAGGAATGCCATGCATGGAGTTTCGCAAACACGTAGGGTCCAGTTGCGCTGCCTAAGCACAAGCAGGCGGATGCCCACCCATTGACCCTGCCGATCGTTTGCGTTCCGAAAATTTTGGGCAAAATCATGTAGGCAAGGATTTGCCGCATTCCCCAGTAAGCCCCTGCAGCGATTCCATAAGCGCATAAAATCGGCAGTATGTGAACGTAAGGAAAACAAAACAGTAGGAGGATATCGAGTAGCAAAAAGGCCAAGAGAGAAATTCGTATCCCGATGATTTCAAAAAAATGTCCAACGACAAACGTCGTAAAAATGGTAACCAGCGGTGTTCCGATGAGGCACAAGGTGACTTGTTCGGGCTTCGCGCCGAATTCTTCGCACATAGGGATCAAATGGAAAGATAAGCTGGTCATTTGAAACGCTTTAAAAAAAAGAATCGTCATCAGGAAAAAAAAGGCAGCGGATTTTTCAAAAGATGGTTCGAATAGATGCGTGGGTAAAAAAGGATGTAGGACGCTATTCCCTGGATGTTTAGGGAGTAGGGGAGGGTCGTTTGGCTTTCGAACCCATCGCGCGAGAAACGTCATGGTGCTGATCCATAGAACGCCAAGCGTGAACCAAAAGTAGTTCCAAGAAAAATGGTAAGAAGCTTGTAAGCTAAGCCAAGGCATGGAAGAGGCGATGGAAGCGAGAAGTAAGCAAGTCATTCCGGTCGCAAGTCCGCGATGGGTTGTGAACCACGTAGAAATCATGCAGCGGCCTGTTAACATATAGGATTGTACCGACATACGAATGCCCGCAAAGCAAACAAATAACAGCAGCAGCTTAGCCCAGGAATCGATCGGTAATAGTTTTAAAAGGCTGATGATGATGAATGCGCTGCCGAAAATACCAATAAAAATGCGTAAAAAGCGCGTGGATGAGCAACGGTCGTAATAGCGGCCAATGTGTGGTAAAAGGAATCCCGTGAAAAGATTGGCGATGCCATAGGCGGCACTGACTTGCGCAGACGTAAGAGCTAAATCACGGCATACATCTTTCAAAAAAGGGCTAAAGGAGCCCGTTCGTCCGAATCCACTGAGCCCTTCGATCAGAACCACAATCAAGAGCACCCTCCATCCGGGATTTCGCATGATTTTTCATTATCGCTGGCAAATGGAAAAGAGCAAGTTTTTTACTTGAGGGGAAAGTTGGTGGTTTTTTTAATAAGGCTCACGCTTTATGGTTTGGATTCCACCTTGCCCGTTTGCATTTTTAGAAGAAAATCTTTTGCCCAAACCCAGCAAGCAGGATTTTATGCGCTGTGCGTATAATGAAGCGTTAAAAGCGTGGGAGTGTGGAGAAATTCCCGTTGGAGCGGTAGCGGTGGTGCAACATTCTTTGATCGCTCGTGCGGGTAATGCGGTCGAAACACAGCAGGACGCGACCGCGCATGCGGAAATGAACCTGATTCGAATGATTTCGAACCAACGGCACGATTGGCGTTTAGCCGATGTGACGCTGTATGTCACCAAGGAACCTTGCCCGATGTGCAGTGGCGCCATTCTTCGAGCGCGTATTCCAACGGTGGTGGTAGGAGCGTGGGATCCCTTGCAAGGGTGCTTGGGTGGACGCATTCATTTCAATCAGGCGTTGCAAGCTTACCATCAAATTTCCGTTGAGGAAGAATCCCTTCAAGGAGCGTGCGAGCAATTATTAACGACCTTTTTTTCGCTTCGCCGGCAGCAGGAAAAGAATGCCGATCGTTTCCGCATTGACCCGCAGCAGGATTTTTAGGATTTTATAAGGTATCCATAAGGCTTAAATGGAAGACTCGTTGTTTTCAATGGAGGCGGAAGCTTCGCCTTCGGTCCGGATAAAATTTTTAGCGTTAGGCAGTTCGGCTTGCCGCGCACTGAATGCCTTTGTTTCGGATCAAAAAATGGCTTGGGAAGATAGCTTGGCGGTCGATACGGACCGTTCTGCGTTGGATGGATTGCAGAAAGAGCTTCCCAAGTACCTCTTTGGGGAATCTTTGTTTCGAGGATTTGGAGCGGGTGGCGATACTGAGTGGGTACAGAAGCATTTTTCTGTGCAAGATGAAACCGTGCAACTTTTTTGCCGACGAGCGCATGTAATTTTTCTTTTGGTTGGTTTGAGTGGAGGGACCGGAAGCGGAATGCTAGAAATTGTTCTGCAAATCGCTCGGCAAGCCGGTGCGTTTGTGGTGGTGATTCCGCTGATGCCGTTTTCGTTTGAAGGAAAGCACAAAAGTGTTCGCGCGCAAACCCAATTGAGCTATTTGCAAACGATTGCGGATTTAATCCTTCCTTTTTACAACGATTTATTGTTTCAAAGCTTGCCTGAAACCGCTACTGCGCAGGAAGCGTTTGCGTATGGGAACCATTTGTTATCGCAACTGTTGCGGGCATTGTACGCCAATTTGTCTACCGATAACCATCACACTTGCGCCTGTCATTTGAATGATTTTGTTCGTCATTTTGCCCACAAACCGGAATCGTTAATTTGGAGCGTGGGAAGCGGAAGGGGCGAAGAGGCGATCATGCAAGCGTTTCAGGAAGCTTTATCGAGCCCCCTGCTTCAAATGAAGCAAGATCGGTTTGTTCCGCAACGTGCTTCCATTTGGGTGCAAGCGCCTGCTGAGATTCCTTTGAGCACCTGGAAGGCATTGAACAAAAAGCTGCAGGAGTCGTTTGGTGGGTCGGAGGTATCTTTTTTGAACAGCGGAGTTACGCGTTCCGATGGCGTGGATGAGGCAAATGTTTTGTTGATCCTCATAGCCGCTACGAAGAACTTAAAAACCGAGCGTTTTCGTCGAAAAAAGTCGAAAAAAGCGGCGGAAGGGCGAGAGGTACTTCCGATGCAATTGGACTTTGAAATGGAGAATGCAGAATCTTATTGGGATACGCCTACTTACTTGCGTTTAGGATTGAAGCTCGATCCATGAAACGTAAGGGTTTTACGTTATTAGAAGTTATCTTGAGCCTGATCATTCTGTCGGTTTTTTTCACAATATACGGCAAATGGGAAGTCGCGATGCAGCATCATCGCGCAAGGCGATCCGTACAAGAAAACTTGCCGGTGTACGTAAGTGCTTTTTTGCATTTTGTTGAAACAAGCTCAGAAAAATGGAATTGGGCAACGGATCATTTTGGCAGAAGAATAGCGGTTTGGTATGCGTTGCAAGAGAGGGAAACCAAGGTGCGAATGTTTGTGAGTGAAAAACCATCAACGTATTCCTTTCAAATAAAAGCTATCAAGTGGGAAAAAGAAGTAAGTCAAGGCGAAGGAGAAAGGGTGGTAAAAAAGCCATGCGGCGTGATGGTGGAGTTTTACGGAAAATTTTACAAAAGACTTCTATGGGTGCTCCATTACCCAATGGATTCAAAGCATCCGGTGATGGTTCAGGAGAAAGAAGATTTGTTGAAGATTTATTTTGAAAATTGGCGACGAAAGTATTAAGGATTTAGGCGAATGACGGTTTTCTCTTGCAAAGGATGTTTGGATTCAATGGTACGGCCATTTAAAATGATCCTGTGATCGAGCATTCCCTGATACAACGATTTTAAGATTTCTTTTGATTTTTCGTTCAAAAAATTTTCGGAAATGGACAATTTTTTCAATTTTGGAAACACGCATACGTAGGAAAGCCCTTGTAGCGTGAACCATTTTTCGATCGATTTTAAATGGCAGCAATTTTCCACTTCAAGCACTTCTAGGTTTTTGCAGGCAAATAAGGGGGAAAGGTCTCGCAAAAACGTTTTGTTTGCGAGGAAAATTTTCAAAGAAGGCAAAGCAAAGGGAGGGAGAATGCTGGTCGTTGGATTGTCGGAAATATCGATGGAGGTCAGGAGATCGTTCGCATTGGTCGCTTGTATTTGTTCAATTTTATTGTGAGAAAGGTTTAATTCCTCCATGTCTTTAAAATTGCACGTGTAAGTATACTTCAGCTGATTGTTCGATACGTTGAGGATTTTTAACGTTTCGATGCCGCTCAGAATCGTTGCGATAGCGTTGTTGATGCCGTTGTTGCTCAAATCGAGTTCCTCGAGGCGAGGTAAGGAAGTGAGAGGTAAGGCGTTTTTGATCAAATTGCGCGCTAAGGACAAACGTTTTAGATTTTGAAAGCATTCGAACCCATCTAACTCCCGAAGCTGTGCCTCGTCAATTTGGAGGAATTCGATGGCGTTGATCCATCGCTTTTGCTCGTTGTTGGGTTTCCCCTGAAGAATTTTTTGAAAAATAATTTTCGCGTTTTTATCCGAAAACAGCTCCCAGAGCGGCTTTTGTTGCAAAAGTGGCTTGCGGTTTTCTACAAGGGCTATCTTTTCTTCCAAAAGCAGCTTTTGCTCCTTGGCAAGGGCTATCGAGCCGATGAGAAGGGTAGGGAGGAGATACCTTAACCGCATATTTTCGCGATATCGAGTAGTAGCTCTTGAATTCCATCTCGCAAATCCGTTCCATCATTCGTGCGCGGCCGTTGCTGGTACAATTGGTACGCTTGGATGAGGTAATTCTTGGCGTTATTGTATTCTTGGTGACGCATGGCGCACTCTCCTGCCACAAAGCACAGCTCCGGTTCTTGAAAAATGCCGGTGATGAATTTGTAAAAGTTTAACGCTTCTTCGGCACCTTTAATCTTTTCTAGCAATTCGCCGTAGAAAACGTACACGCGGTAAGATTTTGGGTAAAGAGATGCAATGACGTTAAACATGAGTAATGCTTTTTCATTATCTTCATTTTTGTAGGCAGTAAGCGCAAAGGACATCAACGAATCGAACGTTTTATTTTTCGGATACGGCAACCCTTTCGCTAATTTTACCCACAGCGTGTTCAATTCGCCATGAATGTCGTAGCTTCGAAAAGCTTGAATGCCTTTTTGTAGTTGCTCGGTTTTTGCATTGAGGTATTTTTCCCAAAGCGGCTGGTACTGCGGAATTTTTTGCGCTAATTGCTCCGGCGTCGGCGTTCCTTTGTTTTCCGCTCCGAGTTGCATCCCCGCCAGCGCGTAAGAAAGTTGTTGGTTGGTTAAGGTTTCCATGGTGTGTTATTAGTTTTTGGTGAAATCAAAAAAATTAAAAAAATCGTTATTGTTATTGGAGCTTGAGTTATTTTGCGGCACATTAACGATGGCATTTTGTACGATATTCGTATTAAATACATCCTCAAAATCAAGTAAATTAATGTTGTTATTATTGGAATTTTGATTTACCTGTACGTTGGAATTCGAATTCGTGTTAGCATTAGAAACCGACAATGGATTGTTAGATATAGATATGTTGGGAAAAAAATCATCGAAGTTTAACAAATTGGTATTGCTACCTGTATTTTCTTTTACCTCTGGCTTTGCTTCGGATACCATGTTTTCAAGTTTTTGTGCTTCTTTCTCTGCTGAGTTGTCTACCTTGGTAAGCTTTTCCCTTAATTCTTCGTTCGATGTAGAATCTGTTTTCCCGAGGGTTTGATCGGCTATTTTCATAAGATTGTCCAGGTCTTTATTTTTGGTTCCTCCTTGATTCTCAATCAATTGATTGAGTTTACTAATTCCACTAGACATAAGATCTTTCCCGTCAAAAATACTTTGAATTTTTTCTTCTAAGGTACCATTCTGCAACATAAAAGCTTTGCAATTTTCTGTAATAAAGTCTTTGATCGCTTCTGTTGTTGGGCTAGAAGATGAGTTTGGAAACTTCTCGGTAATAAAATTGTGAATTTTGTCTTGTAAATCAGTAAAAGTGGGCAAATTTAAACCTTTTTGGAAACTTGAAAATTTCCCCAATAAATTTTGTTGAACCTCTTCCGTAAAACTTCCCTTTTTTATACAATTTTCGAATAGAGTTTTTGGGTCTTGAATTAGTTCTTGTAAGCTTTCAAAAGAGGTTATTTTCGAAGATCCTTTGAAAAAGGTATTTATTTGGTTTTTTATTCTTGTTAAATTGTCGCTGTCAAGTTTTGTATTTTGTTGAAAAAATGTGAGGATTTGATCGGTAAGTTTTGTTTTAATAGATTCACATAAGTTTTTTGTAATGCATTGTTCGAGTTTCCCAGGAATATCTTTGATATTGAACTTTTCGCCGCTGTTAATGTTTTTAAAGAATCCAATAAGAGTATTTTGCAACGATTCATGCGCTTGAAAGTCATTAATCGCATTTTGAAAATCTACAACATCGTTTGCAATGGTTTTTAAGGAGGTTTGAAATTCTTCTAATTTAAAATCTTTGGTCCCTTTGATAGCATTTGCAATATCACTTAAACCAAGTTCTGTAATTTCTTTGTCCTTAAATAAGGTTTTATAAGTTTCTGGGCATGATTCCTTTAACTGCTGAGCAAAATCGATGGCTGCTTTTTTGGTGTCTCCAATAAAAATGTCTCCAATTTCTTTCAAAAGTTTTTCTTGTTGTTCAGGAGTGGCATTTTTATATTTCATCCCCAACATAATCCCCTTGATCGTGTTGGTAAACATGGTCTTGAAAAATTCACCGGCACCTTTATGGTTACTGACGCAGTCGTAAAGATTGATAGCAGTGCTAACAACCAGAAGGCAGGCAGCTGCGATCAGTGGGATAATCGTTGCTAATCCTCCCGTTGCAATGACAACAGGGATGAAAGCGATTAATCCGGCTACACCAACGGTAGAGCCAATATTTTTAACAAGGGTCGGAAATTGCGATAAATTGTTCTCAAACGCTGTTTTTAAATTTCCTGCTTTATCGGCGAGGGGCTGAAATTTCGTTTTAATATTTTCTACATTTGCAAGAACCTTCCCTTTGAGTTCTTCGATGGTTTTCCCCATCTCGCTTTTGGTTTCTTGTACTTTGTTGTCTATGAGATTGGTAAGGTTATTTATGGATACAGTATTTGATATGCTCATAAAAATCAATGATGGTTAATGGTTTTGGAAAAAAGTTTCGCACTCATGATACACTTGCGAGAGGCGGCAAGGGCGTTGCAAGTTCTTTTGGGTTTCCGTTGGAACTTGGAGGCAAACGTTGGAAAGGTTGAAAAAACGCTTTTGGCGAGATACGGATACCGACGGAGTGCCTTGGTAGCGGTGGCAGGCGACGATTCCATCCAAAGCGAACCGTAACGATTCGATCCAAATCCCCTTCGATGGGTTTGGTTCAGGTAAATGGAACGCTTGTTGTAACATACGCCAGTTAGTTTTCTCTTGTTGGGTAATCGAAGCAAGTTTCGTGCCATCAAAATTGAGTTCGTAGATATGGAGGGTGTCTTTCGGCAAGGAAAGCCAGTCGAACCGGCATTCGATTTTCGAAAAATGCGCTGCGTCGGTGCTAGAAAAAGAGGAAGGATTGTAAAGCGTGACATCTTGGAGGGAAATTTTTCCATTCAACCACTCGATATCGACCGAGTGAATTTTGCACGGGAAGTGGGTTTTAGCTTCCCAGAAATAGGATAACGTAGGAGGTAGCCAATAGGTAATTGTAAAGAGTGCCAATAAGAGGAGCCAAAAGGAGGAGCAAAGGATTCCTAATACAAGCCAAAGCAAGCCGCGAAAGGGCAATAAAAATAAGGTTTTCATGAAAAAATTATACAAGAAAAGCCTCTGGCCGGCAAGCCAAGGGTGTAGCTTAGAACAAAACGAGTTGTTCCAGATCGATGGATTGTAGAGCTTTGTAAAAATTTCCGGTGAGATACTGAATATCTTCGGTTGTGAAGGTGGAACATTTCCGTTTTTGCAAGTGGCAATGTTGATGAATCGTTTTAGCCAATTCCATCCCCAGGGTTTTTAAGGTATTCGGATCGTATGTACAGACGGACTGCAACGCTTTCCGTAAATGTTGATATAAAGCTGCGGAAATTTTTTCCAACGATGAATCATCGGGAAGTTGTTTGAGCGCCTGCAAGACCAAGTTGCGGTTCGAAGGAGTAAATAATTGCTGTTGTAAAGTTTCCGTGACGATGTCGATTTTTGCTTCCAACCAATCCGATTTCTCAAAAGAGGCAGAGCCTTTCTCTTGCACAGGCGCTGTGGCATCGTCAAGAGAAGAGGCCTCTGGCGGATGGTTTTCTGTTCTTGTATGGGAAGCTACGATCGGCTGTTGTGTTGCCAGGTCGGCTTTTTGTGAGGCTTGGGATACGCACGGAGAATCGGCCGATACCTCTCGGTATGATAAATAGAGGATACAGAGGAAGAAGAAAGAAAAGAACCGGTATGCATCGAATTTTTCATAGAGATGAGTCATTTTCATAAGTTCGGAGGATACTCCATTCTTGCAAGACCATTGGATGGCTCAAACGGTGGGTTGTTAGGATCAGCATGGTTCGCAAAGATTCGTATCGTAATTCATATATCGGCTCGATTTTAAAAATTTGCGGTAGAAAAAAGTTGCCACCATTGGATCGGTGGTGGCGAAAAATTTTTGCAAAAAAATTATTCCCTTAATGCTCGCGTAACGCGCCGGCGAATTTTTTCAATCGCTGCTGCGTGTACTTGCCAAATGTGCGACTGGCTGGATTGAACCCGCCGTGCAATTTCAGATAAAAACAGCCCTTCTTGATAATGTAGGTGCAGGACTTGCTTTTCAGATTCATTTAAAAACTGCAGTTGGAGCTTGAGTAACTCCAGCAATTCTTTCCTTTCGCACAATTCGCGACCGGTTTTTTGCTTGATATCTTCCAAACAGTCTTCCATGGTTTTGCTGGAAGATTCTTCTCCAAAAGAAACTGGAGTTTGTAAGGGCAAAAAGGTGCAAGGTTTTAGGTAGGGCTTCAATCGTTGCCATTTTTTCTCATTCAATTGGCAAAGTTTGCAAATTTCTTCGTCAGAAAGCGGTTGTTGATGGGTTTGTTCATAATCGAGGATCTTTTTTTTCACCGCCTTTACTTGCGTCCGTAAATGCCTCGGAAGCCAATCCATCCGCCGCAATTCATCCAACAACGCGCCGCGGATGCGAATAGCGGCGTACGTTCCAAACGCGGCGTCTTTGCGCTGATTGAAGGTTTGGCTGGCAGAAATTAGCCCAAGCAAGCCGACCGTATAGATACTTTCCCGATCGAGCGTCGGTGGAAAATTCACCGACATTTTCCCAATAATGTTTTTTAAAAGGGGCAGGTGATTCCGAACTAACGTCCAATCGGGACGCTTTTCGCAGTGCTTTGAAGCAGTGGTGGATGGGATCGCAAGAGTCGAAGCAACCATGCCATATCATTAGCACAAGTTGTGCCATAGGTAGGTTACCAGTGGGTACAAATGGCTTGCGGAAGAAATCGGGAGTTTTTTAATGAAAACATGGAAGCCCATTCTTTTCCAAATCCGGCAACTGTATTTCCGATAAAAGATTACAAGCAGCTGATTTATGTAAAGCCAACGATTCGAAACCCAAACATTATCGTTGGCGAATACACTTATTTTAGCGGTACGGATTTTGAAAAACGGGTAACGCACCATTATGAGTTTTGTGGGGATCGGCTGATAATCGGCAAGTTTTGCCAGATTGCATCTGGCGTGAATTTCATCATGAACGGTGCCAATCATCAAATGAATGCGGTTTCGACGTTCCCGTTTTATATTTTTGAAGGATGGCAGCAGCCGGTTCCACCGAAGGAACAGATGCCGTACAAGGGAGATACGGTTGTGGGTAATGATGTTTGGATCGGACAACAGGCAATGATTTTGCCAGGAGTACATATTGGCGATGGTGCGATTGTTGGCTTAAATAGCGTGGTAGGTAGCCATGTTCCCCCTTACACGATTGTGGCTGGAAATCCGGCAAAAATCATTCGAAAACGGTTTGATGATGAAATGATACAACTATTGTTGCAACTGCAATGGTGGAATAAAACGATCGAAGAAATTCAGGCGCTGATTCCGATTTTGACCTGCGGAGATTTGGAAAAGGTTAGAAAAGAAATAACCGAGTTGCTAAAAAAGTAAAAATATTTACGATAGAAGCGAGAAATTTATGGAAAACGAAAAGTTTTTACAGATCGCAGCAATTCAATATCCCGTTCCAAATATCCAAGGTCCCGAGGAAATTTTTCCAAATGTAGAGAAAATAGGTACCGTTATTGAAAAAACGAAGCGTTTTTACCCAAATTTGGATGTGATCGTTTTCCCCGAATATTCGACGCAAGATCTGAATAAGAAAATTTGGGCGCACGATGACATGTGCTTAGCGATGGACGATGTCGTTGTGCAACGCCTTCAGGCGTCGTGCGAACGTCATAACGTATGGGGTGTTTTCTCCATTATCGAAAAAAATCCCGAAGGCGGTGCGCCGTACAATTCAGCGATGATCGTCAATAATCGCGGAAAGTTGGTTTTGCATTACCGAAAACTGCAGCCGTGGGTACCGGTTGAGCCGTGGGCGCCGGGGAACTTCGGGATGCCGGTTTGCGACGGGCCGAAAGGTTCGAAGTTGGCGGTTTGCGTCTGCCACGACGGGATGTTCCCGGAAATCGCTCGTGAAGCGGCTTATAAAGGTTGCAATGTTTTCATTCGCATTTCCGCTTACACAAGCCAGTGGAAAGAGCAATGGATTTTGACCAATCGTGCCAATGCGTGGAACGATTTAATGTTCAGCGTTTCGGTCAATTTGGCAGGCCAGGGCGCTACCGCGTATCATTGCGGTCATGGGATGATTTGTGATATCGACGGTCACGTGATGGCGATGGGATCCGGCTTTCCTGGAGAAATAGTCATGGCGGAAATCGATCCGTCCCGTTCAGATCACGCCCGAAAAACGTGGGGCGTTGAAAACAATATCTTCAATCTGGGTTGCCGCGCATATGTCGGAAAACCGGGCGGCGAAAAAGCGAATTGCTTGACCTGGGTGAAAGATTTGGCGAACGGAGCTTATCGTCTTCCCTGGGATGAGAAAATTCAGGTTCGGTAAAAAGGGACTCCATTAGTAATCGGTACACTGTCAATTTGGGTGCTTAGTATTTGCCAAGGATCGTTTTCATCAAAAAAACCTGCACCTTGAAGGAACGCATGCTATGGTCGGGTCAGTGAGATTCGAACTCACGGCCCCTTGCACCCCATGCAAGTGCGCTACCAGACTACGCCATGACCCGATAGGTTTATTGCATAAAATCGATAAAAATTGTCAAGGTTATCCAGGAGTAGGGTAGTGGATTTGCAACTTTTTTGTAGTGAAATTGTTTCTAAGTTGATCTCTATAAGATTTATGGGGTCGAAGGGTAAAATTTTCATGGGAAAAGCGCCGGATAGAAAATTTTTTAGAAAAATGAAAAAATTGAATATTCACCCTTGACGGTTATGGGAAAAAGATGATACCTTAAATTATGACGTTAGAAAAAGAATTGGCAAAAGCGTTAAATGAGCAGATTGCTCACGAATGGGAAGCCGCTTATACTTATCTGGGGTTATCGGTTGCTTTAAAAGAAATAGGATTTGATGGATTTGCGCATTGGATGCGCAAACAGCACGAGGAAGAATTAACCCATGCGATGAAATTAATTGATTACATCCAAGAGCGTCAGGGTGCGGTAAAATTTCAAAAAATAGACTGTCTGAATTTTAGCTTAAAATGTCCTTGTGAAGCCTTTCAGCTTGCATATGAGCATGAAATCAAAAATACGAAATATATTCATGCAGCGTATGCATTAGCGGTGAAAAAGAACGATTACCCAACGCAAATTTTTCTCGAGTGGTATGTGAATGAACAAGTGGAAGAAGAGAGCAATTGCCAGCATTACTTGCAGCAAATTAAGCGTGCTGTTTCTCAAAAATGCCTCTGTACTATGATGTCCTTAGACCACGAAGCGGGAAAACGTTAATTTTATTTTCATATTAATAAAAGGCCTCTGCTTTTTGCAGAGGCTTTTTTGTGTTTAGCAAGGATTTTGTTGTTGGCGCTAAATGAACTACTTTACCTCGGGATGCCAACGAATCACAAACAAGTCGCTGCAAAACTCTTTACTACTGGTAATCATTTCATTCAGACGCTGAAGAGCGTTTTCTTTTGTTGTGTAATAACAACCGTATGTTTTATTCCGAAATTCAATAAATCCGCTCTTGTATGAAACGATTACATGCCCACTGCCGATCATTTGCGTTTTTTTATTGCGTACAAACACAAGATAATCCGTATCTCGAAGAGAAGCTAAAACTTTTTGTTTTTCTTCATCAGAATAGTCTTTTTGCCAATCAAACGTGTAGATTTTTTTCCCGCATGTATCAAGACCACGCGTACAATGCGGCGAAATGCCATTGGAAATATAAAACAACAACCCAGAGCAATCAAACCCGCGAAGGTCAAATTGTTTTCCAGGGATGTATTCACCAGAGGTGGTGAATTGGTATTCTTTAGGAAGCTGGATTGAATCAAAAGAATTCCCGCCAAAACAGTAAGGTACTTTTTCTTGAATACAACGCTCAAAAACTGCTCAAATATCTTCTAAGCGCATCACACACGGTGGTTTTGGATTTTTTACATATTCACAACAATTTTTCAGAAAGTGTTGATGAACATACCCCGTCCCTTTACTCTTTTCTGATATTTCGTAAGAGATTTTATAAATAGGAGAATTTGATGTATCCAGAATCTTGATGCGTGCAGGAGGCATTAAAACCGTATCCAGTTGAAGACAATTATTACCGTGTTCTCCGTATTCATATTGCAGCTTGGTTTCGGGTGAGGTAAAAACGGGAGCCATTCCTTTAGTAACAACCAAAGAATTTGCATGGCATCCGGCTAAGGAACCCGATAAACCAAGAAGGCACCAAAAGATTTTTTGAGCGTTTTTTCTCATCCATGAGTTTTTCAATTTAGAAGCCATTTCTTCCATGAAAACATTTTTTCTTCTTATGCCCTATTATGGTAAGAATTTTTTCCGGAATAAAATTTTTCCTATCAAGAGGGAATATCGCGTGATTGGACGGCAATTTGCCATTTTCCGGTTTGATGCCATACCCATTGCGTATTGGGGGTAAATGGTTGCAAGGTATGTTGATCGTTTGCCAGCGGAATCAAAAAGCCGCGTTTTAAATGTCGTTCGATGGATAAGGCGTGCAAGCGTTGCGAGCATTGCGAAAGTTGCTGGGTTTTGTTGTGGTAATGCTGCTGAAAAATCGCGTGCAGTCGACGAATTTGCGTTTGGAAATGGTTTTGTTGCCGCTCGAACAATGGTTGGATGGAAACAGCATGCAAACGAGAGGACAGCCAGGAAAAATACTGCTGCTTGGTTTGCAAAGAAGAGAGGTAGCGTGCGCGGAATTGTTTCTTTTGCTGCTCATACTGTTGACGTAGGCGCAAAAGAGTTTGCTCAGGATGGAAAGCGGACAAGCGCTTTTGGAGGTGATGGAGGTGTTGCTTATCCGCTTCATAATGGAATAAAAAGGTTCGTTGTAAGCGCTGGGTATGAATTTGTAAATTTTTGCAAGCATTTTGGTAGGCGTTGGCTAAAATTTCTGCCGCGGCGGTTGGCGTTTCTGCGCGTTGATCGGCGACAAAATCGCATAGAGTGTAATCCGTTTCATGGCCAATTCCGGTTAGAAGCGGCTTCCGGCGGTTGGCGAGAAATCGCACCAATTTTTCTTGATTAAAGCAATTTAAATCTTCAAAGCTACCACCGCCGCGAATCAGCACGATGAGTTCAATTTCCGGCCTTCGCTGGAGCGCTTGAAACGCCTTCATGATGGATGGTGGCGCTTGGTAGCCTTGTACGAGTGCGGGAGACAATAATATGGAGCCCTTCCACTGTTTGCGTTGTAAAATTTGCAAAAAATCTTGCAAGGCCGCGGCTTCCGGCGACGTAACGACACCGATGTGCTTGGGCAAGAGAGGCAATGGTTTCTTTTTCTCTGACGAAAATAAGCCCTCTTGCCGCAATTTTTCTTTTAAAATTTCGAATTGTTGCTGTAATTCTCCCACACCAAGCGTTCGAATGTTTTTTGCAATCAGTTGGTAACGGCCCGAAGCGATGTATACATCGATGCGGCCTTCGATCAAAACGGATTGTCCGTTTGCCAATGGCTGAGAAAGCGAAGGAGCGGAAAATGCAACGACCGGAATTTGGCTGACAGCGTCTTTTAAAGTAAACCACGTGATTCCTTTCGAAGTGCGGAGGTTGGAAATTTCTCCGTAGACAGCCACAAAAGGGAATGCTTCCTTTAAGAGTTGCTTTATATGCGCCGAAAGCTCTTGAACCGACAAAACGCCTTTGAGAAACGGAGTAATCATGCGCAAAAAATGACCATCCTGCGTCAGAAAATTTTATTCTAGATGTTTTCGGCCCATTTTTCGGTAATGTACAAACCTTTGATAGGTGAAAACAATGAGGATGAGAAAAATTCCTACAATGGTAAAACCCCATTGTTTGGATAAAATCGCCTTCCCCATGCTAATAAATCCAATGGCCCAAGCGAATTGGACTGCCCAGCTAATGCTCCAATAATGCCAAAAACGTACTTCTTTTACATTTGCTAAAATGTAGCACTGCGCAGAATAGGGAAGGTGCGGAATCAGTTGAATCAGAAAACACCAACGAAGGCTTGTGAGTCGTGAGAAAGATTTCGGCTTTCGGAGCGGTTGGTTATGAAAAATCAGTTTGAGCAACCATCGATGCAAGCAACGTTGATAAAAAAAGTAGGAAAAGACAAGGTTGCTTCCGATTGCAAAGGAACAGATCCCTAAAGCCATCGGGAAACGCCAAATAGTACCTGCGGTCAAAAGCAATGGAGAAAGAGGAATTCCAAAGGTAGGTAGCAAAAACAAGGACAAAATCAACCACCCTTGATGTTGTTGGAGCAATGTGTAAAAAAATGCCAACGATGCTTCTATTTGCAAATGAACAGAATTTTTTCGAATCCTGTACAAAACGAAAAAACCACCCAACAAAAAGAGCAAGACGGAAAGAGCAAGCCTACCGATGAAACCATCTTGGCGTGCCTGCTTCTTCTCAACCACTTTCATGGTTGTTACTACCACGTGCGTTTTTTATGCCGATTTTTTTTGGATCGCTTTCTCCGCTTGTGTTTATTCATTTTTAAAACACGCTGCTTTTTAACACTCATATCATTACAACAGTTTTAATGAAACAAAATTTTTCAAGCCCGTAAAGATTTTTTCGAAAAACGGAAAAGCGAGAAAAAGGTTCTTTTTTTATTGCACGGTCTTATCTTTCTCCCTTTTCTTCCATTCTGCTGCAATTAATTCTTCCGCGGTATCTCGATGAGGATAGGATTCTTCGATTTGAAAAGAATTTGCATTTTCAAACATATCCTTTTCATAGGCAGAGAAATTTTCGAGCGTAATTCGATACCAATCGTGCTCAATGCAATACGTAACAAACTTATGAATTTCGTCGCAAAAATGATTTTTATCATAATAATTTGCTAGGTTTTTTACAAATGGATGGTTTTGAAAACCGTAGATTTTCGCATTCGGCAAAGAAGCACATTGTTCAATGAAGTAACGTTGATTGTTAAAAATACGATGAAATAATCGTTTTTGAGTGTTGCTTACAAAATTTTCCGAATGAATCAAAAGGAAAAATTGTACTTGTGGGTTGCTTTTGATTGCATGAATCAAGTACGCATCAAGATCAGCAAAATCTTGATTGTAAGGTAAAATCGATGGATAAGAAGTTGGCTGATAATCTTTACGCAGCTGTTGAAATTGGCTTGAATTTGCAAAATTTACATTACATTTAAAATTATAGATTTGATTAATATTTTCCTGTACTTTATAGAAATTTTTATTCCATACCCACAAAATGGAAGAAAACCACATGTTTTTGAAAAGATTACCTGAAAGTCTTGGTACTCCATGAGCTAACCAATCGATGCATAAAACTACCTGTTTGATTTTATGAGTTGCAAGTGCCTTCTTTAAAAGCATATTTTCTTCTGACCATCGCATACCGTGTGCACAAAGTTTGATTGCCGCTTTCCCATGAACTGCTTTTGCAATCGCTTTGTTTTTTAAGTTCATCATGTGAGAACTACCGATGATGACGGTATCATAATCATTCGTTTTTTTTAGCAAACTTCGAATTTGTCCTTCGTTTATCAGTTCGGGATTTCCGCTCCATCGATTTCGATTCCACGGTGTTTCATGAAAAAGGTGATAAGGATCGATGAAGAATAAAAGTGCTCCATCGATCAAACAAACAAGCAGTACGCTAGCAAATATCCATAAGCAATTTTGTTTTGCAGATTTGATCATGAGAAAAGATTAGAATTGCCAGTATAAAAAATCGATGGTGCTCATTTGAAGGTGCAAGAATGTGGTGTAGAGTAAAATGCCAGCAAAAATTATGGATAGCAGAAGGTGAGGTTGCAACAAGCGGCACAGTTGTGTTGTGTTGGGCATCAGCCAAGCGATTGCGGCAGCTGAGATGATCATAGCGAAGAAAATAGCTGTCGTGATGGAAGAAGGACCGATGCATTTGAGCAAGACCGTGTAGAGGCATTCGTTCAATAAATCTGCGGAGAGTGGTG
>JAGDCJ010000028.1 GCA_017958565.1 Opitutales bacterium | reverse complement strand
TGTACAACCCCGAACAAATGAAGGACATTATCGCCAAAATTCAGTCTAATTGCTCCTTGTCAAACGCAGAATTTGAGCAAATCATGGCTGCCTCTACCCATGATCATACCGATTATGACTATGACAAAACCTGGAAATATAAAGGAAAATTTTTTCAATTTGCTAGCATATTAAAGAATAAAATTTTTTCATCGTAGTGTTATTTCTTTTAGCCGAATGCAACGCTTTGTGTTCGTTTCCATCCTTTTGCTAATGCCTTCTGTTTGTGGACGCTCTCCTTTTTTATCTGCTTTGAAACCGTACTTAAAAAGGCATGTTGATTTGTCTGAAACTTTTCATTCGCTCGCTTTTACTTCCGGAAATCTTCTCGCAAGTGGGATTGTTCCGATCCTTGGTAATTTTTTCGGAAATATTTGTTTAACCAACGCATTTCGTTGGATCTACGCGATTTTACTTATCGGTCTCTTGTCCTTTTCGAGCGCTATCGGTATGCATTTGTGCAAAATTCTTACATTTTTTCTTCTTTTTCTTGGATATACTTCGTTACGGTGCGGCGGTCAAGGGCTGCTGCCCAGTTTTGTGAAAAGCTATTCTGCCTTTCTGTACAATGATCAGCAATGCGCTTGGTTATCGGCGTGGCATTATACCGTTCACTTGTTTGCAGGACTTTTTTTGTATATTTTATCCGCTTGTCATGCATTCGCGTATTGGAATTGGATCCTTTGGGGCCAAATCGGCATTTTGTTGCTTTACATCGTATGGACCCCTCGTCATTTACCCAAAATACCTTCCGTACAAATTCATTCTTTATCAGCCCTCATCCATTCGTTTGGAAAATTTCCTTTTGCGTTTATTCTCGGTATGAGCTTGATTGCATGGCAAAATTTCCATGCAACGGGAATCTTGTTTCATCTGTCGAATTTTGCCCAAGAACAATCTGTTCCGTTAGAAAAAATTTTTAAAATTTTCTTTCCGATTAGTATCTTAACGTTCCTGTTTACTCCTATTAGCTCGTGGTTGTATACACGAATTCGTTTCTGTTGGATGTTTTTTATGTTGATGGGAACGGTAGCTCTTATTAACGGCTTTTTATTATTTTTGAAAAATGATTTTTGTATCGGGTGTTTTATCGCTGTAATAGCAACTTCATGGGCATTGAATCACCTTTTATCCTACACGCTGGTTGCGCGGATTCTTCCGCAGGTGCAATACTCTATCGGATATGCAACCCTTGCGGGATTGGTAAGCTTTGGTAGCGCAATCGGGCCGTTTGTTTACAGCTGTTTCTCGAATGTCCTGGGTGGTTACAAAAGCGTTGGAACGATGATGTTATGGATCAATCTTGCCATTCTATTGTGGTCTTGGTGGCTCTGCAAATATTCGAAAAACTTTTCTTCCGTATAAAGAAAACAGTAGTAGTTTACGGAATTTTTCGTATTTGATCGTATATTTTTTTAATTTTATCTGCGTAACTATCACGACATTGTTGAGCACTTTTTAAATCAGGGTATTTTGCTCTATCGTACCCAGGAACCGCCCATTTCCCGCTTAAACCTTCCAGGTATGGCACACAGCCGCGATTTTTTACGCATGAAAACCGTGGATCTACGCAAGGTTGACGAAGGCGAGCGGTGGAAGCATAAGCCTTTAAATGCTGAATGTGTGCGCGAACTCCCCGTTGCATCGTTGGGAAGGAATGACCTCTGACTCCATTCCCCGTAGCACCTAACCCAGCAAAATTATTTTGGGCAGGAAGAACGTCGCCTCCGAATCGAAAACAATCGGTTTCATGTATCGCTTGTGCAAAAGCAAGATCGCCCCGCACTCCTTCTTTCGCTCCTTCTGAAAGATAAATTTCCGGCAAACGTAAATATCGAGCAGGGACCTCTTTTTGTTTTTGTAAAAACAGACGCATTTGCCGTGCTGTACAGGTGGCTTTTCCCATGATCCGAGTGCGTGGAGAAACGCTCTTCGTCGGTAATGTTTTTGGGGATGATGAATGCCATTTTATATCGGTAGAGCGAGGTGATAATTCCTCTTGCTGCAGAACGCACCCCGAATGAAGCAATAAAATTCCTCCGCTGCACCATAAAAATTTACGCATACTTTTAGGATAAAATTTTTTCATTCCAGTGGAAGCAAAAGTTTCTGGCACGAACCATGCTGAAAAAGAAAATTACCAAAGTTTAAAAAAATGACCGTTTTATAGAAATACACCTTGTATCATGAAACAAAAGCCAAGCACGACGTTTGATTTTGAAAAACTTGCAGGTGCTCTTCGTCGGGAAATTGAGGAATATGGTTCCTTGCTTCGTATGATTTATGAGCAGCAAAATTGCTTGATGAATTCACTGATCAAAGAAACCAACAAAATTGAATCACAGTTAACCGCTAACCAGTTGGCGACCGCGGATCGTTCCGCCATATTAGGCCAATTAGCGGAAGAATTACAACGAGACCATGTATCGCTTCAAGAGCTTCCCAGCGTGGTCCCGCATGAATTACAGTACTTGTTTCAAGCATTGGTGAAAGAAGTGACAACCCTCCGAGCCCGCATCAAAGATAAAGCGCAATTTTTACAAAAATTGTTGGAGCAGGTGCAGAACACCAATACTTCGATTCTTCAGCAAGTTTTCCCGGATGGAATTTTTAACGAGGCTTAAGCAATGTTGGTACTAACTCGAAAAAAGGGCGAATCGATTGTCATCCTTGATGCAAAAGGCGATGCGATAGAAATTTACGTGACGAAAATCGATTACGATCAGGTAAAAATTGGTATCAAGGCCCCTATGGATTTTAAAGTCTTTCGTCGAGAATTGTACGATGAAATGGCCAACCAATAGGAAATCCGAAAAAATTTTAAAAGTTTCTGATTTCCTTGCCAAAATTGATCACTAGCAAAAAATTTGCTAAGAGGTGCTCAATGTCTCTTTGCGCGTGCTTCTCTTCAAAAATTTTTGAATAAAAATAATCAAAAAGTTGTTTGCAGTAACGTTAGCCATTGTACCGAGCGGATCGGTCAGCATAAAAAATGCGACGATCAACGCGAGCATTTCTTGCGAAAAACCTAGGTAATGCTGTAAAATCGGCAACGAAACAATTACCGTTCCACCGGGGATTCCTACACCTGCAAACTTATTCAGTACAAACATGATGCCAAACAATAGGTAAGTGGATAAACTGGGTAAGGGTAAAGAAAAGTTGCTTAAAATCATCACCGCTAGCATGGCAACGGTCGTGGTACATCCCATCATGTGAAAATTTAAAAGAATCGGCAACACGGCATGGACCAAGGTCGGATCTTTGGTGTTTTTCGTAGAGCCTTCAAGAGAAAACGGCAAAGCAGCCATGCTAGACATGGTACCGGCTGCCGTTACTATGGCTGGGAAAATATTTTTTAAGATCGTCATAGCCGGAAGGTGGGAACATTTGTGAGCTGCAAACCACCATAAGGAAAGGTATCCGTATAAAAAACCGAACATAATGACGCACGGCCAACCATTCGACCGAAAAAAATGCATGATTTGCCCTTCTACTAACATTTTTAGGATAAACCCCATCAAAAAAAGTGGAATGGTTGGGACAAAGATGCGTAGTAAAAATCCCATGGTCACTTTACGAATGATTTGCATGCCTTGCATCCATTTGGATAAATTACAAAACGTACTTAGAATGCCGCTGCTAATGCCAATGAGCAAAGCCCATGTGTTGGGAAGCAAGGTTGGGAATTTTGTTTCGAAATAAGGCTCAATCGAGATCGTAGAAGGCACAAAACTTCCGCTAGAAGTTACTTTTGGAATCCAGTAGCATGCAATGATGCCAGAAAAAAGAATGGTACAAAAATTCGATACCGCAACGATTCCGATGATGGTTGCCACAAACCATAACCCATTCCCTCGGAAGGAAGCGAAGGCAATGCTTGTCCCGCTTATAATCAACCAGGGAATAAAAAGCATAAGCAAACTTTTTAAAAAAATGCTCAGCGTAAGGGCGCCACGGATAAAACTGGTCGGTAAAAAAGGATAAGTTAAAAAGCAAAGCGCCAACATTACGATGATTCGCGCAATGGGTTCTTTCCATAGGTTCCGAAAAATGGCCATTAGTTATGATGAAAAAAATCCTTTTGCAATTGGCAAGAAAATTAAAAAACGCTGCGAAAGCATTCGATACAAGGCTCATGTAAATTTTTTGAAACATGAAATGGCCGAATTGGTTTCCACGATGAGGAAAGGACCTTAATAGCTTCGGAGGGAAATTCCGCAACCAAGGTTGCTTGCGGGCAAATTTCCGCCAATCGTAAAAGCAGTTGCTCGATTTTCTGTTTTTCCCAGAAGCGGTATGGTGGGTCAAAAAAAATAAAATCTGGTGTTAAAAAAGGCGAAAAATCGATCGAAAACAGGTCGTGTGAGACAATTTTTACGCACTCGGAAATTTCTCGCTGTGCACTTTTGCACACCGCATTGGCGTTGTGTTGTAAATTCTCGCATACAGTGACCGATTTTTCAAAAAAGGTGCAAAAACGAGCCCCACGACTCAACGCTTCCAAGCCATACGCTCCGCTCCCCGCGAAGCAATCCCACACTGCTGCTTGTTGGATTCTAGCTCCAATACGGTTAAAGGCCTGCTCGCGCATACAATCCATCGCAGGTCGCACTTCTTCGTTTCGCGGAACTTTTAAAACAATGCTGCGTGCTTCCCCACCGGTGATGCGCATAAATTTTAGGAAAACAAATGCGCTTCTACGCAACGTTGAATGCGCTTCAATACAATTTCTTTCCCTAAAACCCCTAGCATGTGATAAAGGCTTGGGCCAACAGTACGACCAGAAATGGCAAAGCGCAGCGTATGAATATAATCTCCCGCAGGAAGATTTTTCTCCTTACTAAGCGATTGAATCGCCGTTTCTACGGTGTTGGTATCCAACGATGGCAGCGATTGGAACAAAGATTGCAGTTCGACCAAGCGCGCTTGGGGCTGATGTTTGGCAACTTTTTGCAAAGCTGTTGGCTCAAAGGGGTATTGTTCGTCAAAAAAGTACGAAATAAAGTGCGGCAATTCTTCAAAAGAACGCAGCTTTTCTTGGACAATTGCAAAGATTTGTTGAAGGTAAGGTTCGTTTTTTACGTAATCCGCGTGGTTCGTTTGCTGAAGCACCCAAACCCCACGCCGGAAAAATTCTTCTTTGGGAAGATGCTTCATATGCTCTGCATTCAAAAATGACAGCTTTCTTTCATCAAAACGCGCATGCGTCTTGTTAATCCCCACTAAATCAAACGCTTGGATGATTTCTTCCAATGATAGGAATTCGCGATCGTCTTTTGGGGACCATCCCAGCAAAGATAGGTAATTGATCAATGCTTCCGGCAAGAAAAATTTGTTACGGTATTCTTCTACCAAAGAACCGCGGTCGCGTTTGCTCATTTTCCCCGGCCCATCGGTCTTTAAAATTAACGGAATGTGAGCAAATTTCGGAGCGGGTACACCAAAAGCCTGATATAACTCCAAATGTTTGCTGGTATTGGACAAATGATCTTCACCGCGAATGACATGCGTAATCTTCATCGTGATATCATCGACCACATTCACGAAATGAAACACCGGCGTTCCATTGGAACGATAAATCACAAAATCCTTTTCTTCTAACCGCTGGACAGGGCCATGAATGATATCGTCAATGGTTTGCATTTTCCCGGAAACTTTTAACCACAGTGCCCCTTCTTTTTCATAAACCCGACCGGCGTCTTTTAAGATTTGGAGATGGTGTTGATAAATGTCGTTGCGTTCACTTTGGAAGTACGAACCATACGCGCCACCCACTTCCGGACCTTCATCCCAATGCAATCCTAGCCATCGTAAATTCGTCAGTAACGATTGCAGCGATTCTTTTGTATTACGTTCCATGTCGGAATCCTCAATCCGCAATACGAATGTACCTCCTGTATGTTTCGCATATAGCCAATTAAAGAGCGCGGTGCGGGCGCCTCCAATATGGAAATAGCCTGTAGGGCTAGGAGCAAAACGAACACGAACTTTCAGCATCAATTATAGAGTTTGGCAACACGCCGCAAGTTGTTCCAGCACAAAATCTTGGTCGGATTGGGATAATTGTGGGTATATGGGAATACTCAGGCAACCTTTGTAGTAGGCCTCAGCTCCTGGAAGAGAAAGGTTCCCTACGCATTTGCGGTACAAATCGAAATGGTACAACGGAACGTAATGCACGCCGGTTTCGATTCCTTTTTCTTTTAATTGACGATAAACGACATCGCGTGCTGAAGGGTTGTGAAAGTGAAGGACAAACAAATGATATGCGCTTGTTTCATGAAATGGAACGCAGGTAAGGTGCGAAGTGTAGGGTTTTTGCGATAAACGCTGCTCATAATATCGAGCGATCGCGCGTCGTTTGGCAACAAAAGCGTCGATGCGTTTTAGTTGAGAATTTCCCAAAGCAGCTTGCAATTCCGATAGGCGGTAATTATATCCCCAACAAATTTGCTTGCGTACATACGTACCAGCTTGTGCTTGAAGCCCGTGATTCAGAAGGAGTCGAATCGTTTGCGCAAGCGCATCATGGTTGGTTGTAACGGCACCGCCTTCTCCACATGTAATCGTTTTCAGCGGATGGAAGCTTAAGGTTGCGCAATCGGTATGGGCGCAAGAAGCACTTTTGTAAGTTTGGCCATCCTGATACTCCGCTCCGAAACTATGCGCCGCATCTTCAACGACCCTTGCTGTGTATTTTTGAGCTAACGCGCGAATCGCAGGTAAATCAGCCGGAATTCCTTGCAACGATACCGGCATGATAATTTTTTTGGCAGAAGCCGGCACATCCTTTAACGCATTTTCTAACGCTTCCAGGTTGAGGATTCCCGTAATAGGGTCAACGTCCACAAAACGAATATGAGCACCAACCGCTTGTAGCATATTGGCAGTTGCGGCAAACGTAATGGGGGTCGTAAAAGCAAAGGCGCCGTTTAGTTCTAACGCGAGATAACTAAGATGAAGGGCTGCTGTTCCGCTAGAACAAACGATTGCATGCTTTACGTTTAAGTAGTTTTGCAGTGCTTGCTCAAACGCGGAAATATGAGGCCCTTGCGATAAAAAATCGCTTCGCAAAACCTGCTCGACCGCTTGTATATCGCTTTCATCGATCGTTTGTCGAGAGTAAGGAGTGCGCTTCATTTACATCAATGCTTTTTCAAAAAATGCTATTAATTCAGCCTCAGAAAGGCGAACTTGCTGCGTGGTATCTCGATCGCGCAAAGTGTATGTATTTTTTTCCAACGAATCGAAATCAACCGTAATGCACCACGGAGTCCCAATCTCATCCATTCGTCGATACCGCCGTCCAATTGCTCCCGTTTCATCGTACCTTACATACCAACGTTTTTGTAGACGAGAAAAGAGCCCCCGTGCTTTTTCGACCAATTCGGGCTTGTTTTTTACCAACGGGAAAACTGCTGCCTTGATCGGGGCAAGGTTGGGATGAAAACGCAACACCGTTCGTTTTTCGCCATTGATTTCATCCTCGTCGTACGCGGAGACTAACAAAGCCAACATCGTACGATCGACTCCCACCGATGGTTCAATGACGTACGGCAAGTATTTGATTTTTCGCTCTTCATCAAAATATTCTAACGGCTTCCCGCTAAACGTTTGATGCTGGGTAAGATCGAAATTGCCACGAACAGCGATACCTTCCAATTCTTGCACACCAAAGGGGTAGCGAAACACAATATCGGTACACGCTTTTGCATAATGCGCCAAGTCCTTTTTTTCATGAACTTGTAGCGATAGCCATTCTTTCTTGATGCCGATCGAACAGTGCCATTGATAACGCGCTTCAATCCATTCTTGGTGCAATTTTGGCCAAAGGTGATCGTCCGGAGGGAAAAAATACTCGATTTCCATTTGCTCAAATTCCCGCGAGCGAAAGGTGAAATTTCGCGGAGTAATTTCATTGCGAAACGCTTTCCCAATTTGCGCAATCCCGAACGGAAGCTTTACGCGCGTAGAATCGGTGACATTTTTGAAATTGATGAAAATTCCTTGAGCGGTCTCAGGGCGCAAATACGCCATGCTTGCTTCCGAAGCAACCGCGCCCACCTGCGTTGAAAACATCAAGTTGAAATTCCGCGGTGGGGTTAAATCACCCGGGTGGCCTGTTGCCGGCGATGGAATGAACGCAAACTCTTCCGGTTGTGCCTCGATAAGAGGTTTTAAATGAATTTCATCGGGCTTTTCTTGCGAATGATGGCTGGCTTTTAGCAGCGCTTTTACCTTCTTTTCTACTTCCGCCTCCCGTTCTTCGCCATCCGTTACACAGATATACCCGATTTTTTCCCCTTGAACCGCAACCGGGGCATAAAAAACCTGATCGGCACGATAACGCGCTTTGGTTACTTTACAATCCACCATTGGATCGGAAAACCCATCGATGTGCCCAGAAGCTTTCCATACACGAGGGTGTAAAATAATGGAACTGTCGAGCCCCACCATATCTTCGCGATCCTGCACCATGTTCTTCCACCACAAATTTTTGAGGTTGCGTTTCAATTCAACCCCCAGGGGACCATAATCAAAAAATCCATTCAGTCCGCCATACAGCTCGGAAGACAAAAAAATAAATCCCTTTCGTTTGCAAAAAGCAACTAGGTCTTTCATGCACAACGAATCCGTAGCAGGAACGATATCCATAACAAGAACGATAGAATGTTTGTCCGATCGATGCAATCTTTTACGACTGTATATCCGAACATTCCTTAAAATTTCCGGCGGAATATTTTGCCCATCAACGAATATTTTTACTTCGTAAGGGTTGGAGCCGGAGTTAACGAATGAGGAATCGAAGAAAGTGATTGAACTGCCTCTAAGTTTTTTCGGGGGCCGACCAACAACAAACAATCACCAATTTTGAAGATATCATTCGGGGATATTTCCTCCATCCGTTGTTCTTTCCGTTGAATCCCAACCAAATTGACCCCAAAACGCTGGCGGAGTTGAATCGATGCGACGGTTTCTTGGACGAATGGGTGCCGATCCGTTAAAATTAATTGCTCAAAATCGAAATCAAACTTGCGCGCGTGAGAAATTTTCTGAGGAATACCGACCCATTTGACCGCTTCCGATAGCTGCTTTTTATTTCCAAGCAGTAGAAGAATATCGCCTGGATAAAAAACATGCGTAGGTGGCACGGTATCGGAAAAAAATCCCCCTCGGCTCACTCCAATGAGAAGCGTGTGGGTTTGTTGATTCCATTGCGTTTCGGTCAACGATCGGCCGATTAAATGAGAATTTTCCGGCAAGATCGTTTGCAGGGTTTTTATTTCCCATGGATGCTTGTTTTCGACCATTTTAATCATCGCCTGCCGGCGCCGTTCATTCTCGTTCTCCAATTCCTCGGAAAAGCTTTCCAAAAACATGAGTTCGAAGTGCGAATTGAGGTTGCGTAAATTTCGCCAGAACCCGACCCCAAAACCGATTCCAATCAGTAGTAAAACCACTAAATGGATGTAATTGGGCAAATATTTCGAGGAAGAGGCCATGAAGATCCAAACGAAAATAAAAATTGCGATAGCGGTAACGATGAGCTGGAAAATTTTGTAAAGAGCCGCGTGTTGGTTGAGACGAACAAATAGCTTTCTCAATGATTGTTTGCAAAGACTCATGATAATCAGGTTTAAATTTCGCACCACGCAGCTGATAAACGGCAAGGCTAGCCCAATGGTAACCAACAACAAAGCACGTTGGATCCAAATTCCGTAATCCTCGGTACCGGGAATGGGGTTTTGTTCCAAAAACGTGCATAATCCATAGTTACACCAAACAATTGCGTTAATCAGAAAGAAATGAAGCACAATTTTCAACAGCGGTTTTTGGATAATTGACAAAAATTTATTCCCGGAGACGTGAGTTTGAATCGACAACAGGAGGTTTTGGTAGAGTGTACACCAGGTTTTTAAAATGCGCGGCACTCGTTGGGTGCATTTTTCCAACAGGGCATCTTCGCGCATACATAGAATGTTTACGGCAACAATGCTAAAAAGAGAAACGCCAACGGTAATGGCCATCAGTTGTCCATCATCCAACCCGAGCGCATGAGCCAGGGAAGCGATCACAAAACTGAATTCACCGATTTGGGATTTCGGGAGGGAGGCACGAAAGGCAACCGATGGCTTTTGCCCGCTGAGGAAAAACCCAAACCAGACACTGGAAAATTGTCCCACCACCACCAGAACGCTTAAAAGGAGGATGAGCCCTTTGTATTCCCAGAGCAAATGTGGGTTGATTAACATGCCAATGGAGACAAAAAACACCGCGGTAAAGATGTCACGAATGGGCGCAATCATGTTTTCTAATCGATGGATCACATGGGTATTGGCAAAAATGGCTCCAGCTAAAAAAGCACCCAATGCGTTTGAATATCCGCTGGAAATTTCACTGAGGAGCAAAATCAGCCCTGCGACGCAAAGGTGCACAATTTCCGGGTTCTGAATTTTCCCCAACATATGAAGGAATCGCTGGGCAGCCAATCGGCCAAAGATCAAGACACTTGCAATAAAGACCGTGATCCAAAAAACCAGGTTCAAGCATTGAGAAAAATGAAAACCGCCTTGCCGCAAATTGGATAATATGACCAACAGCACAACGGCAAAAACGTCTTCCAAGATGGCGATTCCCATTGTAAATTGCGCAAATGGTTGCTGCATAGCATTTTGCTGCTTAATGATAGGAATTGCGACCATGGTGGAGCTAACGGCAAAAATGGCACCTAAAAACACGCCGAGTGCTGAATCCCAGCCGATCATGCCTGCGACGGTGGTTCCGATAAAAAACGCCATCAAGGCTTGAAAAAACATGGCTAGCAAGGAAGGGAACAGGGTTTGCTTGAGTTTTTTCAAATCAAACTCTAAACCGATGCAAAACATGAGAAAAATAACCCCTAATTCGCTGATGTTTTGAATGGAAGTTTGATCGTGAACGCTGAAATTTGCCGTGAGGTAAGGCCCGACAATTACGCCGGCGACCAAATACCCAAGAATGTTCGGCCAGCGCAAAATCGAAAAAACGATGGAGACCAATCCGGCGATTACCACGATCGTGGTTAAATCTTTTACCAGATAATTTTCACTCATGATCCATTATAATACTTTTTCTTGACCCAAAGCGTTAAATTTGTACAAGATAAGTAAGTGTCACCTTATCGTAGAATATTAGCAATTATTGGCAAGTTTTTTTCCAAAATGTCCCATGATATTGGAATTGACTTGGGAACGGCCAATACCGTTGTTTTTGTAAGAGATCGAGGGGTAGTTGTCAATGAACCGAGCGTGGTTGCGATTTACAATAAAACGCGGAAGGTTCGTGCGGTTGGGCTGGAAGCCAAAAAAATGCTAGGGCGTACGCCTGGAAATATCACCGCTTTGCGCCCCATGAAAGACGGCGTTATTGCTGACTTCGAAGTAACCGAGGCGATGCTGCGATATTTCATCAATAAGGTGTGTAAAAATCCGCGTTTTGTACCCCCTCGCGTGGTTATTGCGGTGCCATCGGGGATTACCGAAGTAGAACGTCGCGCGGTCAAAGAGTCCGCAATTCATGCAGGTGCACGCGAAGTCTTGTTGTTGCAAGAACCGATGGCGGCTGCCATTGGTGTTGGTTTGCCGATTGATGAACCGATTGCCAATATGATCGTGGATATCGGTGGTGGTACGACCGAAATTGCGATCATTTCCTTATCCGGAATTGTTTTCACCAAGAGCTTGCGCGTGGGTGGAGATCAAATGGATTTGTCGATTGCGAACTATTTGAAAAAAAATTACAACTTGTTGATCGGAGAGCGCATGTCGGAAGATATTAAAATTGCGATCGGTTCTGCGAACCCGTTAGAAAAAGAATTGTCGTTGGACGTAAAAGGCCGCGATACGATTTCGGGACTTCCTCGAAAGGTTACGATTTCTTCCGTAGAAATTCGGGAAGCCTTGCAAGAAACCATTTCCTCCATTGTAGAAGTGGTTCGTCAAGCACTAGATCAATGCCCGCCGGAATTAGCAGCCGACTTGGTCGATCGTGGTATTGTGTTGGCCGGCGGCGGCTCCATGATTCGCCACTTGGATCGAAAATTAAGCGAGGAGACACACCTGCCGGTGATTGTTGCAGAAGATCCCTTGCGTGCGGTTGCCAATGGAACCGGTGCGGTTTTACAAAATTTATCTTTTTGGCTAAAGGAGGAATATTAACGTGTGTTCCAGCGCAAGTTTTTCTATTCGCTTTTCTCCTATCTGGTAATTTTTTTGGTGGTATGGAACGTATTCCTACCGCTTGTTTTCCGTAAAAAGCTGCAAAAATTCTTCTTTTCTTCGCAAGTGCCTCTGTGGCGCGTAGTTTCCAAAATGGAAGAAGTGCAAAAAGCAGTTGCTTTGCAAACCAGCAGCAAATCGTGGTGGATCGAACAAGGGAAGGAGTGGATGCGTGAAAATGCCTACTTAAAGCTTCAATTAGCGCGCCAACAAGACCAAATCGAGTTATCCAATCGAGTATTACAACTCAATCAAATGGAGGTCGGCGAAAATTTTCAATGCTTACCGGCGCGCGTCCTGTACCGCTCATACGAAACTTGGTCGCAATGGCTGCTGATCAATCGCGGTTCTAAGGATGGTGTGTGCGTCGGGCAAGGCATCCTTTGCACGCAAGGAATTGTGGGCCGAATTCAAAAAGTAACCGAAGCTACTGCAACGGTAGAGTTGGTGACTAATCCAAATTTTCGCTTGTTGGTAATGGTCGAGGGAGATCCAATCCCGCATTTGTTCAAAGGAGAACTGCAAAAAAAGACATGCGAAAAACCCTTCCATGGGATCTTGGAGGATATATCCGAAGCGCGCGAAAAACCTTACCCGCGCCGCATTGAAACCACATCGGTTGGTCATCAGTTTCCTGATCATATATACGTAGGAGATTGCGTCCAAGCGAACCAAAAAGCCAATCGCTATGTTGGTATCATTCAACTCGGCGATTATCTAAAGCATTTGGACGTTGTGGGTGTATTGATTCCCTGGACGGATTTATGAAGTGGTTCTTCCATCTGGCAATTTTTTTTCTCCTTTACGGTCCGATCGCCTTTATCGGCCAACTAATCGGTCACACCTTCTCGCTTCACATCGATGGTTACGGATTATGGGTTTTGGCCGCTTTGTGCACATTGACACGCTGGGAATCTGTTTGCAGCATGATCCTCTTGGGGCTTTGGCTGGATGCTTTGCAACCGAATGTTGACCTCTTTGGCTTGCAATCCCTTTGGTTATCGATGACCGTATGGGTTTGCCAAAAACCGAGCTGGCGTTTGATTTTTGAGGCGCACCTTCGGATCATGGCTGCGTTTTTTCAAACGGTGCTGCAACTTCTTTCATTGGGGTGTTTATTTGCCCTTCACCGGGTACCGATTACCTACCTTAGTTCTTACTTCCCTTCTTGGCTGGTTTCAACCTTGCTGTGCGTGATTTTGATAAAACCGTTGCTTTCGTTTCAGCGAAAATATTTGGAGTGAGATTTTTTCGCATTTTATAAATTTTTTCGCATTAAATCTTCTGCCGTGAACCGGTTCCATATCGAATGTCCTAAGGGATCGGTAATGTAATTTTCGCACTGCTTTAATTCTTCACAAAGCGCTCTTACTTGCTTTTCGTTTTCGATCGGTTCAAAAGTTTGATGCAGCAATATCTGCGTTAATAGCGGCTCAAAGCGCTGTGCAAGCGATAACATCTGCCCGTTTTGTTCCAATGTATTGGTCAATTGCGCAACAAATCGGTCGATTTGTTCCGTCGGGAGCCATTGTGGAATGGCGTCGATTTGAAATTGCGTATCCGTTAACGCACGCACAACGCAAATTTCTCGAAAATTGACATAATCGATCGACTCCTTGAAACAGGCTGCCGTGCGATCTTCCAGCGAAAAAATGTAGGGGAAAAGCAAAGTTTGTAACGATCCGATCTTCCCTTGATGAAAAAGAGCGGAAATTCGATCGTACCACAAACGCATTTGTGCGCCCTTACAATCCAGAAATACCAAAAATGGATTATCTTGAAAGATAGCCAATCGATGGTTCCATAATGCCAAAAACGGCAAACAAAAGGGCCCGGATGATGGTGGTTTGCTTTCTTCTCTCGAAGCAGGGGATGCTCCTTCGTCTGTTGGAGCAGTAGGTAAAGTGGAGGGCAAAGAATTTTCCGCGCAACATTCAACCGGTTCGCTTTTTTGTTCGGTTGGCCTTTCTGCATCTAGCGACACCCATGCGTCCATGGAAGGAGCTGGAGCAGAAAGTAGTTTTTCTGGATGGGACGCAAAAGATAACTCGGTTCGTTGTGGCAAAGGGTCGTCGTGTGGAATGCCAAACGGCTGCGTTTGTACCGCTTCCAGGCAAGAGCGGATCGATTCTAAAACAAACGTTCGCACCTTGTTTTCTTGCTGAAAACGTACCTCGCGCTTCGTTGGATGTACATTGATATCAACGTCCGTTCCCGGCATCGACAAAAACAAAAACGCAGCTGGGTCGCATTGATTGGGCAAAAACCCATGATAAGCCTCTTGAATAGCGTTCGTCAGGAGGGCATCGATAATAGGCCGTTGATTTAAAAACAGGTATATTTCAGAATGATGAGCACAACCGCTTCCAGGAGGGCAAAGAAGCCCAGAAAGCGTCCAGTGGTTTTGTGAGGCTTGCAACGGCAGCCATTGAACAATCGTTCGATTAGGCCAAATTTCCTGAATACGTTCTTCTAAACGAGAACAACTGGGGGAAGAAAATATCTGCCGTCCATCTTGCTGAAGAGTAAAATGCACTTGTGGATAAGCAAGCGCATACAATCGAACGCAATGGATTATGTGCGCGCTTTCGGTTGCTTCCGATTTTAGAAATTTGCGACGCACCGGTACATTATAAAACAGTTGTTCCACCGTAACTGTTGTGCCGATTGGGCACGGATAAGGCGTTTGAATCGGTTTTTCATTTGCAGAAATTTCCACCATGGTTCCAAGCTCTTGGTGCTCGGAACGAGTGGTTAAGGTCACTTTTGCAACGCTTGCAATCGACGGCAGCGCTTCTCCACGAAAGCCAAAAGAGCGGATGGTTTGCAAGTCATGGATTTTCTGCAACTTGCTCGTCGCATGTCGTTGGAAACACAACACGGCGCTTTCTTCATCCATACCACAACCGTTATCGTGCACTTGAATGCGAGAAATCCCACCAGAACAAAATTGAATATCGATTTGCGTTGCATGGGCATCTAAACTGTTTTCCAGCAGCTCTTTTGCCACATGAACCGGACGTTCAATGACTTCGCCGGCTGCAATTTGATTGGCAATCGTCTCCGGCAGTATTTGAATCCTCTCCATAGCATTAGAACAAGCGGTTTTGTTCCAAAAGACAAATTTTAATGTCGTGTTTTTTTACAAACCTCGTTATTGAAAATTGAATTGCCATTCCTATGAGGAATTTTTATAATAAAGACGTTCATGCAAATCGAAAAGGTTTTAATCATCAACAATGAGCCTCCGATTTTTAAATCGCTAGAGGAACAATTGCGCAGTCATCGTTGCTCGGTCGTTTGTGTAAAAACCAAAGCTGAGGCAGAGGTGATGCTTCGCAAGGATGTTTTTGATTTGATCTTTTTAGATTCGCATTTGCCCGATGGAGAAGGCAAGGACATTTTAAAGTACTTAAATGAATTTTCGGACATAGAAGAGAAACCGTTAGTAGCCATTATTACCGGATATGGGTCCATCAAATCTGCCGTAGAAAGCATTCAATTAGGCGCATTTGACTATATTTTAAAACCATTTTCTTTGCAAGAAATTGAGGGGGTATTAAAGAAAGCAGAATCGTATCAACACTTGGAGAAGGTGAATCAATTTTTTTCAATCAACCAAGATGATGATCAGGAATTTTTGGGAAATAGCGATGCGATCCAACAGGTTCGCAATCTCATTCAAAAAGTAGCTGCAACCGAAGTTACCGTATTAATCACGGGAGAGAATGGGACCGGAAAAGAAATGGTTGCGCGTGAAATTTATCGCCAAAGCCATTTGGCTGGGAAGCCGTATATAACGGTTAATTGCGCGGCGATTTCAGAAAATTTAATTGAAAGCGAATTTTTTGGTCACGAAAAGGGTTCATTTACACACGCGCTTAAGCGACATATCGGGCGATTTGAACTCGCGCACAATGGAACGATCTTATTGGATGAAATTGCAGAGATTTCGCCACACTTACAATCAAAACTGCTGCGAGTGTTGCAAGAAAAAGAATTTGAACGGGTTGGAGGTACGCAAACCATCAAGGTGAACGTTCGGGTTTTGGCTTCCACCAATCGCGATTTAAAGCAATTGGTCAAAGATGGTACTTTTCGCGAAGATTTGTATTATCGATTGAATGTTTTTCCCATCGACATTCCTCCGTTACGGGAACGGAAATCGGATATTTTGCTCTTGGCAAATTTTTTCCTGAATCGCTACACAAACAAGCATAAGATTCAACTCAAGGGATTTTCGCCCGAATCGCAACAATTGCTCCTAAACCATCGTTGGCCCGGGAATGTTCGAGAACTGCAAAATGTCGTTGAACGTGCCGTCATCCTTTCGAACGGAATTCCTTTTATTTTGCCCAATGCTTTGAATCTTCCGAGCTTTTCCGAAACATTCATACCCAAGGATTTAAACGATCCGGAATTGATGAAAGGCATCAGTTTAGAAGAAATCGAAAAACAACACATTTTTCGAGTGTTGCATGCCGTCCAAGGGAATCGCGTGCAAGCCGCAAAGTTGCTCCAAGTGACCACGCGTACGCTACACAACAAATTGACGCGGTACCACCATTCGATCAAAGATTTCAAAAAAGGAAACGTTATCTCGTAACGCTTCTCAAATCCTCTCCTTTCGAGCTTGCTCATTCTTCCTCTAACGATCACAATCGAATCATGTTGGAAAGCTTGCCTGGGTTTCGTGATTTTGAACCTTCTGCTTGTGCGCAACGAAATGTGTTGTTTCAAGGTTGGCGAACGGTTGCTCATCGATTCAGCTTCGAAGAATTTGACGGACCGATCCTAGAACCTTTAGAGTTATTCACCAAAAAATCAGGCGAGGAGATTGTCCATCAACTGTTCTCGTTTGAGGATAAAGGCGGGCGAAAAATCGCGCTTCGGCCGGAAATGACTCCTTCGCTGACACGCATTTTAGGGAAAAACTTATCAACATTGAAGCGCCCCACGAAATGGTTTAATATCACCGAACAGTTTCGCTATGAGCGGCCTCAAAAAGGGCGCTTGCGTTCTTTTTATCAATTGAATGCCGATATTGTGGGGGAACCTTCCTACGACGCCGAAGCCGAATTGATCGCGCTTGCCATTGAAAGTTTTCGGTATTTTGGCCTTACGCACGAACAAGTTTATCTTCGTTTAAGCGACCGGCAACTATGGCAGATTTGGCTGCAATCCTTCGGGGTTACGGATCCAGAGCAAATCGGCAGCATTTTGTCCATCTTAGATAAATGGGAACGACGTTTGCAGTCGGATATACAAGCCGATCTGCAGAAATGGTTGCCTACTTCGGCCCGACCGAAAGCATTTTGGGAAGCGACAGAAAATTTACGCCAAGCGAAAACCTTAGATGCCATTCGGACTTGCTTTGTTCAGCAAACGAATGATCCAGCGATCCATCAAAGCTTGCAACAACGATTGGTTGAATGGGAAGGATTGTTGCAACGATTAACCATGCTCCATTGTGAACATTTCGTTGCGATCGACTTAACGATTGTTCGCGGGCTAGCGTATTATACAGGGTTTGTTTTTGAACTGTTTGAAACGGGCAACCAAGGGCGTGCGTTAGCCGGTGGCGGTCGGTACGACGAGTTATTTGAAAAATTGACCGGGCACGCGATGCCGGCAGTTGGTTTTGCGGCAGGAGATGTAACCATCACCGATTTGCTGCAAAAGCACCACTTATTCCCTACCTATCAGCGAAAAATAGATGGTGTTTTGGTGTTTGAGCCAACCGAACAAGCAACGGCGTTATCATACGCACAACAGCTACGGGAAGCTGGTTGTTCCATCCTTTATCCTTTCGGTGAAACAAAATCGTTATCGAAGCAATTAAAAAAAGCGTACCACGAACAGCCACGCTATATCCTCCTTTTTACAAAAGAAGCAGGCGAGCAAGGAAATGTACAAATCAAGCGATTATCCGATGAAACGACACATACAATACCGTATAAGGAAATCGCTACTTTTCTTTCCTCAAAACCTTTGTAATATTTTTGGGTCAGTATTATAATTTCCAGTGAATCGATTGAATTTTTTCTGGCAATAAAGCGTTTAGAACATTTAAAAATTTTTCGGATTGGAATTGCAATTTTTGACGAACAATGGCGTTCGGAACACGTATCCAAAGCCCCTTCCATCGGTCTAAACGCTCGGGAATGGTATGCTGCAAATCGGTACCTTGGAACCAATCTTGCCAATGGGTCTGCAATAATTCAAGCGTAGGAGAAATCGCTGTTTTTTGAAGAACTCGCGATAAAAGGGTTGAAAAGGCAACCGGCGACGTTTTCTCCTGAGAAGGATTCATGGGAACCTCCAATCAACGTGATTACGCAAAACGCTCAATCGATAAATCTGAGTATGCCGGACGTTTAGGAGCCAAACAGTAAGCGGATCGAAAATACTCTTCTGCTGCTTCAAAACGAGATGGATCATTGTAATGAACTTCCATCAAAGCATCTCCCGGGATTATTTGCATACCTGCTTTCATGGTATGGGTCAACCCGGCTGTTGGATCTACTTTACCTGAAGCATCCGGTTGCAACAACGCTTCGATCCCTTTTTTCAACAAACCGATATTCACCGAATGAACATACCCGCGCTTGGAAACTTGAATCTTCCGGACATATTTTGACTTCGGGAATTTTTCTGGATGCTCTAGGTAGGCAATGTTGCCGCCTTGCGCC
>JAGDCJ010000027.1 GCA_017958565.1 Opitutales bacterium | reverse complement strand
TTGCTGCAACAACCATTCGCGGCACGCTTGCCCTATCCCTTGAAAACCTCCTTCGGTGATCGGAAAAACTCCCACCTTGCCACGAATTCCATCCGTTCCAAAACGAATCGGGTTCATGCTTCTTCAAACACGCCCATTTTTCGAAATTTTTGGTAACGCTGCTCGAGCAACTTTTCAATTGGAAGGCGCATTAAAAGGGGAATTTTTTCTTCCAGTACTTTACGAACGGCTTGGAAACAAGCTTGTGGATCATTGTGGGCACCACCCAACGGCTCTGGAATCACGCCGTCAATCATCGAAAACTTTTTTAAATCCGATGCGGAACATTTTAACGCCTCCGATGCTTCCGGTGCCTTTGCAGGATCTTTCCATAAAATCGCCGCGCAACCTTCCGGAGAAATAACGGAATAATACGCGTTTTCCAATACAAAAAGACGATCGGCGACCCCAATTCCCAAAGCACCACCTGAACCTCCTTCGCCAATTACAATTGCAAGAATCGGGGTTCGCAAGACACTCATTTCGCGCAAATTCACCGCAATCGCTTCATCCACATGACGCTCTTCGGCCCCAACTCCTGGATAGGCACCTGGTGTATCAATCAAAGAAATCACCGGAAGGGAAAATTTTTTTGCCAATTGCATCAATCGTAACGCTTTACGATACCCTTCTGGATTAGGCGAACCAAAATTTCGGCGAATATTCTCTTTTACATCGCGCCCTTTTTGCTGCCCCAACACCATCACCGGCTGTTTTTGGAAATACCCAATGCCCCCAATTAACGCAAGGTCATCGCCGAAGCGACGGTCGCCATGCAATTCTTGGAAATCGGTCAACAAATTCTGAATATAATCGAGCGCATACGGGCGGTTCGGATGACGCGACAATTTAATTTTTTGCCACGGTGTCAAATGCGCATAAATTTCCCGCTTTGTCTTTTTAATCTTTATCTCGATAGCGGCCAATTCTTCCTTCATCGGAACTTGATTTTCTTTCGACAAAACTTTCAATCGCTCAAGTTCTTCCTGAAGCGCCGCTAAAGGTTTTTCAAAATCTAGTCGGTATTTAGCAGATTCTGCCATGCTTTTTCATTAAAGAGAAGCTGCCAAAAAACTCAAACTTTTTTGCTAACTTGAAACGTACGCTACCACAAAGATTTGAGTAACGGTCGATACAAATCTTCTTGAGGAGCGACGCAAAGTTTTTCGACCGATTGCGGCTTTTCGTTAAAATGCACATGCGGGGCATCGGTAATGATCGCCAAAGGGGTCCCTTCAGAGCTCTCTCCCATGGCAAACACCGCACAGACTGCCAACGCATCAGCTACGTTAATTTTCGTCACTCGCAAGGGATGTCCAAACAAATCCGGCTTTCCAATATAGCTCGTAACAGGATCCAATCCCCACCACGCCAATGCAACCCCGGTTACTCCCCAACGCAATGGCGTTGTACGGCTATCGGTAATCACAATCCCCAACGATTGCAAAGACCGCTTTTTTCGCAAATAGGACCAAAGTTTTTGCGCCGATTGAAAAGGGTATTGTGGGTATAAAATATACTGACCGTTTCCATTCGACTCATCCACACCAGCGGATGGAATCAACAAATGATTTTTGTAGGTCAAAATAATGCGATCATCCGACGCTTCCGGATTCGGAATGATACGATCCGCTTCCTTCGCAACCAATGCTGCTTTCGAGATGGAATTTTGCGGGACCATACGACCCTCGCAAATACTCACCACTTTAGAAGTAACAACGACAATGGATCGCTCTTCTAATTTCGGCAAGAACGGCTCAATCCATTGACAAAGATCTTGCGGATGTTCCACGCGATCCGTCGAAATGGCCCGAACTTGCATAACAATTTTCCACCATCTGCTGCGCCACCAACGCGCGTTGATGCCAAGCAACATTATGGACACGAATATAATCAATTTTATTTTTTAGCAACAATGAAATCGCAACGGTTTCATGATCTCGATCGCGCGCGCCATAGGCACCCAACGCAGCATAAAAGGATTTTCGCGAATGCCCCAGCAGGGTGGAAACCCCCAAGCGCTTCCATTGATCGATCGTTTTTAATAACACTCCGGCTTGGTAGGCCGTTTTTCCAAAGCCAACCCCTGGGTCCAAAACGATTCGATCTAAAGGAAATCCGCAACGGGTCAACATTTCTACTTGCCGCTCACCCCATTCGGCAAGCGTTGGCAACAAGGAAGTTACGTATTCGCCGGTCTTAGGCGGCACCGATAAGGAATGCATTGTACAAATGGCACAACCTGCATCCGCAATGTGCTGCAGCGTTTTTTCCGGCAAACGTCCAGAAACATCATTGATCCAAGAAATTTTCCCCTGCGACAGCAACTGTTCGACCAAATCCGCATAGTACGTATCAACACTCACCGGAATAGACGGATCCAATCGCTCCAGAACGGGTTGCAATCGCGACCACTCTTCCTCCCAGGTCACCGTGTGCGTCAAATCTGGACGCGTCGATTGCGCACCGAGATCCAAAAGGCTTGCTCCCTCTTCCCACAATTGCTGGCAATGCGCCACCGCTGCATCCGGCTGGTAATAACAACCGCCATCAGAAAAGGAATCCGGCGTTACATTAACAATTCCCATGCATTGCGGGAATAAGACATATGCGTGCTTCCACTTGGTTTTCGTTTTTTGCAAGGCAGCACGCGCTAACGCATCGAAGGTCTCTTGTGTACCCGGACACACAAGCTCCGGCTCCAACAAAGCCAGCAAATGCAACAAAAAATCGCGATGTTTCAACTCTGAATGCGGAATCGTCAAGCGTTCCGTTTGGATACAAACCGAATCGTACAACAAAATATCAATATCCAAGGTTCGTGGACTCCAACGCAAATGTTGCGAATGGCGGCCACACCGATCCTCAATCGCTTTCAAAGCAGATAACAGCGCTTCCGGCTCCAAGTGGGTCTTCCCACGAACCACCAGGTTACAATAAGGGCGATCCCATTCCGATGGGGAATCCGGCAACAACAAAGCCGGTGTTTCCAACACGATCGAGCCTGTGAACTCCGTCAATACATTTTCTTGCAGCGCTTGCACCGCTTGACGCAAAAAATGCAGGCGATTACCGATATTCGAACCCAGTGAAAGAAAAACAGTATGCATCACCTTGAAAATCTAAAGCCGCGCATTGCGCATATCGCCCGTTTTTATATACGCATCTTGCATGGCAAACGCAAGGGTTAAATTGTGGCGAATATGCCCTGGCTTCGCGCTTTTTTGATAACTTCGCAAAATCGGCTTATAATCCGGATGCGCGCAATGCTCAATGATACAAGCCGCACGCTGTTCGGGAGTCTTTCCACGCAAATCCGCCAACCCTTGCTCGGTCACCACCACGTCCACATCATGCTCCGTATGATCGATGTGCGAACAAAAAGGAACAATGGTGGAAATCGCGCCACCTTTTGCCACCGACGGCAGCAAAAAGAAGGAATAAAACCCATTGTGTGCGTAATCGTTCCCTCCACCGATTCCATTCATGATCGAGGTTCCACCCACATGCGTGCTGTTCACGTTGCCGAACAAATCCGCTTCCAATGCCGCATTGAACGCTAACAAGCCCAATCGATGGATCACTTCGGGAGAATTGGTAATGGTCTGCGGGCGCAACAAAAGCCGATTTCGATAAAAATCCAACCGTTGGTAAATTTTTTGCAACCAGGCATCGGTGATTCTCCAACCGCACGCGCTTGCAAATGAAACGCGACCTTGCTCCATTAACGCCAAAATCTCATCTTGCAGGACTTCATTGAACACCATCAATGGCGGAAATTCCGAACACAAACCGACTTGTTGAAGGATAGCGTTTGTGATATTTCCGATCCCGAATTCGATCGGCAAAAAATGAGGAGGAATACGCCCTGATTTCCATTCCTGCAAAAGAAAATCAACGACCTGCTGCCCCATCGCCTGATGGATCGAAGTCATTTCCTTAAAGGGCTTGATCCCATCCGGTTGATTGGTTTCCACCAACCCGACAATTTTGGACGGATCAACCCGCAAGGTTGTCGTACCGATTCGATCGCATGGAGCGTACAAAGGAATTGATGCATACGGTGGCTCGGACTTTTCTTCGTACAAATCATGAAAGCCGCTAATGGGCGCATGGTACGAGTTGTGTTCCAAAAAAATACGCTTCGCTTGCTGGCAAAAAATCGGAGATTCCCCTACGGCGGTGGTAAGCGTTAACTCCCCTTGTTCGGTATAATGCGCCACTTCGATCCAAGCAGCATCGATCGGTCCTAACCATCGCTGTTGCAGCCAAGTGTGATAACGCGATAGATGCACATCGGTGTAATCAACCTCCCCCGAATTGATCAAAGCGCGAAGCGTAGGATCCGATTGATAAGGGATGCGGTAAGAAAGCGCCTTCGCTTGACTCAAAGCACCATCCACCGCTTCCGGAGTAGAAACTCCCGTTAACAAACGGATTTGGAATGGTTTCCCTTCTTGATGCAATCGCTCTGCTTTTTGAGCAACCGCCAAAGGGATGGCTTTCGCACAACCGCATTCTGTAAATCCGCTGCAACCAACGGTATCGCCATCCGAAATCCATTCTGCAGCCTCTTCCGCCGTCATTTTTGCGAAACAACCCATTGGGCATTAGATTAAAAAAATTTTCTTTTTCTTCAATGAAAATCGTGTTCCTTAACCGGTTTGGCATGATTCAAGCTGTGTCATAAGCTACCTATGTCCCTCCCCATTCACTCGATTGAACCATCCGCTTCTGTGATACCCTCGCTTTCTACGACCGATATTGATCCAGACGCCTTATGGGAAGCTTGGGAAACTCTTTTAGAACAGGGCGGACAAAACTATCTCAGTCCGGAATTCATTCAAGCCATCTGTAAAAAATTTTCCGACCTGACACAAAAAATCTCCGAGCTGCAGCAAGCTATCATCGACCAAGATGAAGAAAAAATTGCGGAACTGACAAACGAAGTCAACGCCTTAAAGGCGGACCTAAACACCATTATTAATGGGAGCCAAAATCCGCCTGTTTTCTCATTGCAAGAACGCATTGATTTATTAAAAGAATTGGAAGAAAATCGTCAAAACATCGAAGAAAGCGATTATCAAAACCTGCGACAAAAATTGTTAGAACTGGATCCAACGCGAACGGTTACCGCAAAGCAATTTCACGAGCAATTACAACAAGCGCTGAATCAAACCGCGCGCAAAAAATCAGAGGAAGCGGTTGCAAATATTCAAGCAAGCTACCAAAATAGCCTATCCAAGCAAGAAATGCTGGCCAAGAGCATCACGATGAGAGTTTTACAAGCAAAAAACAATCACCGCACTCTCAATGTAAACAATCAAATTGAGAAAAATACACAAAGAAAAAGCGAATCCGATCCGGTTCTTCAACAATTTTATAAAGAAGGAATTTGGAACATCGAAAAGGAAATGCGTCAACAAGAATTGATACGAAAAGAACGAGCGGAAGAATTTAACAAAGAATGGATAAAAAACAGTAAAAATGGCTAATTTTGAACCTCTTCTCCAGTATGGCAAGAAAGTAGGCTTGCCCCATCTAAGCTTCAATGAACATGGCGCTTGTTCCCTGACGTTCAACGGGAAAGTCAATGTCGACATTATATACCGTCCCGAACAAGACCAGTGCTATTTCGTTTCTCCGATCGGCGAAATTCCATCCGAAAACCGCGAAGAATTTTTCAAACAACTACTGATTGCAAATGCGTTCGGAATTGACAACAGCGGCGCCGTCTTAGGCATTGAGGAAGAAAAAAATCGCGTGATCCTCAGTTATACCTTCATCGCCAGCACCTTCTCGTTTGACCTGTTCAAAACGGTTCTCGAAAATTTCGCAACGATGGCAGAAAATTGGGGAAAAAAATGCGAAACCTTGCGTAACCTTTCCCGCATGGAGGCAAGCTCCGAAAGTTCACCCGCAGCCACCTTTGCTTACCAAAGAATCTAACGTTCCTTTCTCGGTGCTACTTCAAAGGGATCGGAAGGGAAAGTTTGTAAAAAATTCTTAGCATTTTGGGCCAGGGCTCCAAAAAATTTTTTGCTTCAAAATCTTTTTCGATTACTCTTGTCACCCAACCACGAAAAGCTTGTACTAAAACTCAATGGAAGGGTATACGGTCATTGCGCGACGCTGGCGCCCCCAACGATTTAGCGAATTGGTAGGACAAGAAAGTATTGTTCGTGCCTTATCGAATGCAATTACCGCAAAACGAGTTGCTCATGCGTACTTGTTTGTCGGCCCTCGTGGAACTGGAAAAACAAGCACCGCGCGTTTGTTGGCAGCGGCGTTGAATAATGAAAAAGGCCCGCGAGTGGACTTCGATCCCAACACCGAACGTTGCCAAGCAATTTTTCAAGGGCGTTCGATC
>JAGDCJ010000026.1 GCA_017958565.1 Opitutales bacterium | reverse complement strand
CATATAAGAAAAGAAGAAGATACGATTTATGTTGTTAAATCAATGTAAAATGATAAGTAAGGAGTAATCATGAAAGTGTTTTTACAAGAATTGTGCAAAGGAAATTGGGAATATGTATTTAGGTTGCCTAAACTAGGAAAAAAGATGTTCCCTATAATGAATTTTTACAGGCCTCATTTGGATACATTGGAAATTCAGGTGTGCAGTCTTGCAATTTGAATTGTAAAGGGTGTGCAAGTGTTTCTCCGTTAGCGGAAGAAGCGTTTGTGGATGTTTGTCAATTGGAAAAGGATGTAAAGGAGCTTGCGAAAAAGCTAACCATAAGAACTATTTCCATAGATGGAGGGGAAGCTTTATTGCACCCGAAAATTGATAAAATTTTGTATGTTGTACGCAATGCATTTTCGAAAACTCAGCTGGTGTTGTTGTCAAATGGATTGTTAATATTTAAAATGCCGGATTCTTTTTGGAGAGCACTAAAAGAATGTGATGTTTGGTTTTCGGTAACTATCTATCCACCCTTTAAGAATAAAGCACCGGAAATGTTTCAGTATGTAAGAACGAAAGGAGTAAAAGTTTATAAAGATGATGGGTATCATGACGGTTATGATATGAATAAAGATTGGAGAAAATGCTTATATTCACCTAACAAAACGTATGGTCCCGCGGAGGAGCAATACAAAAAATGCGATATGAAAGTTTGCGTACTGTTGTATGAATCTCATCTGTATCATTGTCCGATGTTTTATTGGAAGTACTATAATCGCTATTTTCATGAAGAGCTTGAACTCATTAAAGGGTATAATATTTACCAACACGGTGGTTGGGAATTGATGAAGGCAGTGACATCGCCCATGCCGCAATGTGCTCATTGCAAGATTCCTTGGGAAAGAGATACATGGGATTATTCGAAGCGAGAAAAGTCGGAATGGGTGGAAGAGTAGGGTAAAACACATAAAGTGTTGGAGGAAAAGAGTTTATTGGTTTCAATACGAAAATTTTGTTGGATCGTTCTTTCTTTACTACCTTTTCAGAGCAGCAATGGCAACTTTTGGAACGGTACGCGGAGGTTTTGTTACAGTGGAATCGAAAGATCAATTTGATTTCCCGAAAAGAAACCGATCGATTGGTTGAAAAGCACCTGTTGCCGGTGTTAGCATTAACAGAATGGAAAGAAGGAAACAATTTTTTTTCAAATGCAAAAAAAGTATTAGATGTAGGTACCGGCGGTGGTATTCCAGGAATTCCATTGGCGATTGCTTATCCAAACGTTTCTTTTACGTTACTTGATTCGATTCATAAAAAAGCCGTAGCGGTTTCCGATATGGTGCAAAGATTGGGATGCTCGAAGGTGAGGGTGGTATGTGAGCGGCTAGAAGAGCATTGTGGGAAATATGATGCGTGCGTGGGTCGTGGAGTGATGCCGTTTGAAGCATTTGTCAAAGCTGTCCAAAATGTTTTGAAACCAAACGGTTCGGTTTTTTATTGGTCAGGCGGTGAACTCGACGATTTGGTCCCAAAATCGTTAAAAAATCAAACACGGTGCTTTGACGTGGAAGTGTTTTTTCATGGGAAGTACGGACAAACGAAAAAGTTGTTATGGTATTCCAAGTTTTCCCCCAAGGATTACAAAGCGAACGATCAAAAGTAATTCAGCTGGTTTCGTGAAGGAAAGAAGAAAGTTTTTCCAATTTCTTTGGAAAATTTTTCTCTTTTCTCCGTTGAGTAAGCGACCAGCAGGCATCTCACCATGGATTTTCCCGATCTATTGCGTATTTAGGTGAACAATTTGCTCGAAATTTTTTGTAAAAAATACAAGTTTTACTTAATTGGCACGATTTATGCTTCATTGCAGAATATGGTTCATACATGGATTGTAAATGGATTAGCCGATATGGATGTGTCTCTGCTAGAACGAATGATGCGGCAAAAGCGAGAAGATGAAAAAGGAATTTTTCACTTTCCGTTGATTATGCGTCGTTTGTCGGAAAAAGGGTGTAAAGATACCGTGATCCAGCAAATGCAAACCGAATTGATGGAAGATGTGCAGAAAGATCCGCTGTTGGAAGAATTTCGAAAGCGAGAAGATTCGGTCATTACGTTCGAACGAGATCCGCACGGTCGTTGTTTGGTCAAGGAAGATCAACAGCCGATTTTAACCTGTTCACGCGAGTCCCGTTTAGGAAAATTAGGGTTGGCTTATTGGCATTTGCAGAACTTGAAAGAAACGTCACCCAGCGAAGAGAAAATTTATGAAAAAGTTGCTTAGGAACGCATTTTTTCGGCAAAATAAATGTGTTGAAGACAGCGCCAATCGTGCTCTCGATTCTGACTACAAAGGCGATAATCAAACTGAGCTGCCATACGCAACTCCTTTTCAGCCGTTTGAAGGCGTTTTTGGATCGTCGGTGCATCATCGGTACCACGGGTAAGCAGCCGCTGCTTTAAGGTTTCTAACGATTCCGGTTCCATAAAAATCGTTACAAGTCGCCGCTTCATGCTTACAGGATCAAAGCGGTTTTGAAATGTTTTCGCCCCCTGTACATCTAAGCTCATAATGAGATCGTGCGTCTCGTATTTTTTTTGTAAAAGAGACGCTTTGGATACGCCATACTCATGACCGTATACCTGTGCGTGTTCCAAAAACTCCCCTTTTTGACAATGGTTTAAAAATTCTTCTTTTGTTTGAAAAAAGTAATCTACCTGCGGGGTTTCGCCGGGGCGTGGCAAACGGGTAGTGGTCGTAATGACACGGTGGGTTTCTGGAAAATTTTCTAAAAAGCGTTGATAAAGCGTCGTTTTGCCACAACCAGACGGTCCGGTAAGGACTAATAGCAAGCGGTTAAGCATAAGAAAGAATGATTAGTAATGTTCCATAAAAAACATGGATCGAAGCAATGATTTTTAACGCGAGTCGATGGTGTGAAAAAAGAGAAGGAAGTAAGTCGCGTACCCAGTACGGATTGATGCCAAAACCGAGTGCGAGAAGAATTAGCGTGTACCATCCGATGGAAAGATACGGACAAACGCGGTTGGTTTCCATATAACTTACCGCTAGCGCTTGATGAGCCGTTAAGATCAGTAGCAGCGCAACGCCTCGTACCAACAGAAAATCTTTCCAATAGAAAATACAGCCTATAAAAGCGAACCAAAAAATTCCAATGATGACCGGCTTTAAGGTTCCGCAGTCTTGCTCTTCGAGTTGGATCAGATGAATAAAAAACCAACCGTGCGCAATCGAAAAGATCCAAATTCCTAAGCGATCGTTGCGTAAAAACGATAAAACTTTGGGGGTATGTTCCGCACGCAATCGAAGGCACCCATATCCGAAAATGACAAGGCATCCTGCGAAAAGATTTGCTAACAAACGTACTGTCACAGCTTCATGACAATCGAATTTTTTGTTTTCTTCAAGCGGAATTTTCCTACAATGCAGGAGAAAAAAAGATGGTAAATCAGTAGAAAAATATTTGTAATAAAGCGTGGTTGCATAAATGAGTCGAATTTTGTTTGCTTTTCCTCACTTGCAGGATCCTTTTTTCCAAACGGAAACAGGGAAGCCAGGCCCTATCTTGCGATGTTTGCAAAAAAAATTCTTTGATCGGATTGCTTTATTTGGTTTGCCGGACAATACACTTTCGATGACCTTGACCGAACAAGCGATTCGTCGGCAGATGCCATCTCGTGAGGTACAAACGCATTTGCTATCGATTGTTTCCTTTTCTTATAAAGAAGTTTTTGCTGAATTGAAAAAAGTATTGAAAACTTCTTTCCCGCAGAAAGGTGATTCGGTAACCTTGTTGCTACCTTCGCAAATGCAAGAGCCTTTGTTGGATTGTTGGTTGTTGTTAGCCTTGCGTGGGTCCGTCTCGATGGAAGTGGATCAAGCTGACAGGGAAAGCCTTCCAGAGGTAGCGTATGTTTCAAATAAAAGCCATTCGGCATCGTTATGGGAATTGCATGATGTTGCCGGAGAAAAAGCGGAAGAAAGGATGCCGTTATCGAAAAATCAGTTTGAGTTTTTGTGTCATATTTGGGTCCAAGGCAACCCGTGTTGTTTGAAAATACAGGAACCAGAACAACAGCGAAGCGTGCTACAAGCGATTCACATGCTTACACCTTGTAAAGGGACTTCGCATGGTTCCATTTTTTGCGATGAAATTCCAGCGGAATATTCTTATCCGCTGTTGTGGGGCTATCAAGCAAACTTGAAGCAAAAAAATATCATCCGTAAGGGACTTTTAACGAACGAATCCCAATCTTTATTGTTGTTCAATTGGGATGCTTTTTCAGAAGATTTGAAAAGTACGACCGTATCGTTTTTATGCCGCACGAACCGGCATTTTATGGTGTTATCTCGTCAAACCGATGAATATTTGCAAATTCCTACCTATGTATTGCCGCAACCTACCGGAGATGTTTGATTTGTCGGTTGACAATTCGGCCCTAGAATGATGCAGTAAAGCATGCAAACGTACTTTCGTCCAAACGAGAATTTTTTTCAAATCATTCGGCAACATTTGCCTCATGCCGTAGAGTCCTCGATAACACTTGTAAAAACCGGGTGGACGAACATTGTGATTTGTGCGTTTGATGGAGAAAGCGAGTATTTTTTCCGATTCCCGCGCAACGATTTTTTTGCGCGTATGATGCGGAAAGATCATTCGTTTTGCCGTTTTATTAAAGATAAAGTTACGTTTCAGGTGCCGGATATGCAGTTGTTTTACGATCGCGATCGTCCGTTTAGCATGCACAAAAAGATTCAGGGTTGGTCCTTAACTGAGCGCTTGAAACATTTATCTCGTCAAGCCATTACAAATGTTGCGTATGACATTGTTCAATTCATTCGCGAATTGGACCAGGTGGATCCCAACACATTGCCGAATACGTGCAATATGTATGTTTCCAACTTTTTGGATGAACTGTCCACGGTAAGCGGCCGTCCTTACGATGAAGAAAAAATGGAAGTTTTGCGAAAAGAAGAGGCAGCAGAACCGTGCGTTGTGCATGGAGATTTTAATCCGGGCAACATTTTGTTGGATCAGCAGGATCGAATGGTGGGAGTAATTGATTTTGCCTTTGCAGGAATTTCCAGTCGGTTGGTGGACATCTCACGAGTGTTAGGACGTACTACCCACGTGTTTCAGCAACCGGTATTGAAGGCCTATCATTCCATCATGCATCGTACAATTCCGGTACAGCAAATCAAAAAAGTGGTTCGTTTGTGGAATCACGTGGAAGAAGAATATACTGCGTACATCCGCTTGCATCATCCAGAAATCCAACTTCCGAGTTAAGGAAGTTTTTTTGATGGGTGGAGCGTTTTTCCGTTTCATACGGTTTATATATAATACAGGCGAAAAGCGGCTGAGGTTTGAGCGTTGGTTGATTTTTTAGCATGAAACCGGTTATCGATGCAGTGGTTTCGGAAGAAGAGGAAGGGTTGCGAGTTGATCAATGGTTGACAAAACGAGGAGAGGGGATATGGAGCCGCACCCGGTTGAAAAAAGCGATTGAGGAAGGTTGTTTGACGATCAACGAAACCGTTGTGTTACAACCCCGTAGGGTGGTAAAAGCTTGCGATCGTATCCATTTTTCCTTGCCGGTATCCCTTCCGTTGTGCCTAAAGCCTTACGAAATTCCTTTAGAAATTCTTGGTGAGGATGAATTTTTGTTAGCCGTTCATAAACCAGCCGGTATGGTGGTGCATTTGGGGAATGGAGTCGTGCCCGGAACGACATTGGTAGAAGCGGTGTTTGCGTATTGTCCCTTAAGTATGGCCGGTGGTCCTTTACGTCCTGGTGTGGTGCACCGTTTAGACCAAGCGACGTCCGGAGTGATTCTTTTTGCAAAGACAGATGTGAGCTACCATCAATTCACACGTATGTTTGCGGAACGGCGAATGCATAAAACCTACCACGCGCTGGTAGGAAGCATTCCGGCTTTGCAATCGGGTACCATAGAAGCACCGATTGGTCGTAGCTTTTCGGATCGAACCGCAATGGCAGTGACGATGCATGGTCGTCCAGCCTGCACCCAATGGGAACGATTGGAAGTTTTCCCACGAGCGCATCAAGCTTTGTTAGCCTGTTATCCCATTACAGGTCGTACCCATCAAATTCGCGTGCATTGTAAACAAATGGGAATGCCTATTGTCGGGGATACAAAATATGGGAAAATTCCAGGTGAAAGGCTGTTTTTACACGCATATCAACTTTCTTTTATCCATCCTTTTACGTATCAAAAGGTTTGTTTTACCGCTCCATGGCCGAAAATATTTCGAGAGAAAATCGAGGCTTTGCGAAAGGAACGGGGGAGGATTGGCAAGGATGTTTTCTAGAATGGAGAGGAAATTTCGATCGTTTTTTGCTTTTCCTTACAATGTTAACATTTACCGATAAGCCCAATGTTTATTGAAGATAAAATTGAGCGGAACGGTGATCATCAAATTTAAGAAGGGTGCGAGGTATTCTGAAATTCCGATGATTTGTACCCAAAGGAAGAGGAACAAATTTGTGAGAACGAATCCGGTAAAAATGTATACGAGGCATGTTTTCCCAAACGATTTCCACCGTGCGTATGATTTTGTTTTCGCTTGGGTAAAGACCAGTCGAAGATTCCAATAAAACGACCAACTCATGACGAGAAAAAAGGTCAGGATAGAAGCCACAATGTAATCGAGTGGAAACGGATAGCAAGCTCGAATCCAATACAGAAAAAGGAGGTACAAGGTGTAAGAAAAAAGCGTGGTGGTGCTGCCGATGATCGAGAAGCGTACGAATTGTAACAAAACGGGAGGCATTTGCGGGATCGGCGAGAAACGCAAAAAACAAAACCATCGATTCCACAACGTTTGAAGGGAATATTCTACCCATCGACAAAAATGCTCCATAAATTGCTCAAAAACGAAGAACGAACTTACCTAAGCGTTCTTTTTCCATTGAGGAGCGAACGCTTGTTCCATTTGCAAAAACGTGCGTTTTTTGTTCCAATTGCAAAAAGAGGATTGGTAGCAACGCCGGCAAGGTGCATCCATTTTTTCGGGATCGTTGACCCATCGGCGGTAATTTTGGTAGGGGAGGCTATTCCACATGGCCTCAAACGTTTTGCAAGGATCAAATCGTTCGAATTGTACGGGCGTGGACATACAAGGGCGAATGAAGCCATCGGATCCTAAGAAAAAATCACGCCATGGGGTAAAACAATCCTTATGTTCTTGGTCGCCGGCAATATCTTCTCCCTGCAAATAAGGAAGTTTTAGTTGAATGCCCAATGAATCCCCGAGAGCAATCGCTTCCTGAAAAACGGACCGGACCTGATCGGTACAATTCCACAAAACTTCATCAGCCAATGCCTCTTGAAAGGCTGTTAGATATACCACTTTGACTTCCTCGATTCCAATTTCGTGTGCCAATCGAACCAAATCCGGTAGCTCTTGCAGGTTCGACTTCATGGCGGTAAAAACAAAGTTGATCCATGGGTATGATAAGCCGCGTTCTTTTTTGATTTGCTCGATTTTTTTGAGGTTTTGAACGATGGTTTCAAGATCAGAACCGCGACGAATACGGTTGTTCGTTTCTGGTGTTGCGCCATCCACACTGACCGCAAAAACATCCACATGCGTGTCAAAAATGGCGTCCCGAATTTTATCCAAACGCATTCCATTGGTGCAGAAATACTTGCGAGCGGCATGCCGATCGATGATTTGCAGCATTTCGAGAAAATGAGGATGTAGGGTCGGTTCTCCCCAACCCATGAGTGTGACCTCTTCCACGGTATCCAGTAATGGTTCGAACCAACAGAACCAATGCATGTCAAACATGGTCAATTTGAAATCGGTTGCATTTCGGCCGCACATTTTGCAATTCAAGTTGCACGCATTCGTCAATTCAAAGACCAAGCGACGAGGAAGCGATTGCAAGATCGTTTGATGTGCATCAATTTCGGAAAGATTGCGTTCGCTGTTGGTTCGCTGTTGCTCTGTGAGCGGTTTCCCTTGAAACAGTAATTTTGTTTTTGCGCGAAGGACCATGGTTTATGCTTCTTTTTTGTCTAAAAAAGGATACAAATCATCAAAGTCAGCGGCTTTAAGAGAACCATCCGGTTGTACACGTGAAGCGATTCGCGGAATGATCGGCGCGAACTCTTGCACTTTGATTTGACAAACTATCGGATGCGTTGCTTCCAAGACCTTTTGTAGAGAAGGCTTTAGCTCTTCTCTCTTTTCAATACAAACCGATGGAATTCCGTAGGCTTCCGCAACTTTGCAAAAATCCGGCGTTTGGACCCCGCTGTCCGGGCCAACGCCCAAAAAGCGATCGTTCATGTAATTATGCTGGTTGTGGCGAATCAGCATATACCCATTGTTGTGATAGATGAACACTTTGACGGGAAAAGAATGATACGCGAGCGTTGCCAATTCTTGAACGTTCATTTGCATGCTTCCGTCTCCGGTAATGGCCAACGTGGAGCGATTTTTTTGAAGAGTTCCCAGCGCCGTTGCCCAAAATCCCATGCAGGATAGTCCGCCGGAAATGAAATACCGTTGCCCTTTTTTTAAAAACCAACTTTGTGATACAACATTGCAGACGCTTCCGGTATCCACCACAATATTGCTAGGGGCCGGTGCAAGTTGAGAAAGAACGGAAGTTACCCAATACTCGTTCAAAGGATATTCCGTTGCATACGACGGTTGCACATTGGGGTATTGGGTTTTCCATGCTTGGCATTTTTCGATCCATTTTGTGTGGGACCGATGCTTGGGAAGTTTTTTGAGCAGCTTTTGAAGGATTATTTTTAAATCTCCGCAGTAAGCATGATCTATGGGGACCGCTTTACGGTCCAATTCTTTGGTGTCGATATCGATGCGAATTTTGGTTGCCTTCTTCCCAAATTGTTCCGGGTAGTATCCGACCGTTGATACCGAAAGACGACTACCCAGAACCAGCAAGCAATCGCATTGTTGAATAGCAAAGTGAGAGGCACGATCACCGTACGCTCCGGGTCTTCCCACGAAATAACGGTTGTCTGAAGCAATTGTATCGATGCCGCCACGGGACGTGACAATCGGAATATCGCCTTGAGCCGTGAGCATTTCCAGCTCTTCGCAAGCGTTGGCCTGACGGATGCCGCCTCCTGCTAATATTAGCGGCTGTTGAGCGTCCGCGAGGGTCTGCAAAATGGTTTGTTCCTCTTCTTCGGATAGGGATGATTTCGGGAAAGCGGATGAAGCAGCTGGATGAGGAAACGATATCGGTTCTGCAATGGTTTTATTTTGGATATCGATCGGTACGTCCAACCAAACGGGTCCGGGACGATCGGAGATCGCAGCTTGGAAGGCTTCCTGTAGAAGGGTAGGCGTGGCATTCGGATCCAGGACAACACGAAAGTATTTCGTAATGGAAGAAACGATCGGTTGTAAGTGAAGACTTTGCGTTCCCACTTGTCGAATGCCTGTATCAGCGGTGTATTGCAAAAGCTTTGAGTTAGCTTGACCGGAAATGACGATCATAGGGGAAGAATCCAAAAACGCTTGTGCGACACCAGTGATCGCGTTGGTTGCTCCGGGCCCGATGGTTACCAAACAACAACCGGGAATTCCGTGCAAACGACCGTATCCATCGGCTGCCATCGCAGCGGCTTGTTCATGGTGGCAACAAACTGCTTGTAAGCGTTGATTCCGATAGAGCGCATCCGTAAGCCACATGGAAGAGCTTCCCGAAACCATAAAGACGGTTTCCAGCCCCTTTTTTTGTAAAAAGTCAAAAAGATACTCTGCGACGGTCATGTTTGAAAATATTTTTTATAAAAATTTTGAGGCGAAATCATATCGCTAGGAAACGTCCGATGCCATTGTAAATATCCCTTATCGTGTGGTTTTTTGGGACCATTGTCGATAACAAATCTTTCCGGCAGATGACAGGAATAAACGAAGCTGATAAAATGGCGTCGTTGCTTTCTTTCAGGAAGAAGAATGGGAACGATTTCAAGCGGCTTTGGGTCGAACAAGATGGAGGGACAACCAATTTCTAAGATTCCTACTTGTTGGATCCGTTCTTCAAAGGTTTCTTTTACCCGAACAATTCCGCCGGGGATATGCCACCCGGTTTTATCGATCGGATCATCGCGCCAAGATAATAAAACATTTCCATCGGCATCTCGAATGAGCAAATCGACATTGACCATGGGTGTTATTTCCGTGGCAAATAAAAAAACTTCTTCTGGAAGACCTTTGGTAGGATTCGGGATATAATCTCGAACTTGATCGAGAAGAGAATGCAAGGAGGAAGGATTCATGCTGTAGTGCGGTTCTTGAGAAATTGGTATAGATCGCGGATACCTTCTTCAAAAGAAATTTGTGGTTTCCAATGGGCATCTTTTTGTAAATCAGAAACATCGACATTCAAATTCATAACCGCAGGAGGAGGATACGGAAGTTGTCCAAATCCAAGTTTTGCGGAGGGTGCAACCGTTTTT
>JAGDCJ010000025.1 GCA_017958565.1 Opitutales bacterium | reverse complement strand
TTTTTTATTGTAAATATCGACTAAAGAAAAAAACAAGGCGGAACACAATAAAATTCCGGCATAATGCATCGATACATCGCTCGGGTTTAACACAATCAATAAACCAATAAAGGCGATTGAAGTTGTGATCCAACGGCTTCGGCTGCTATGTTCTTTGAGCAAAGGAACCGATAGCACCAAGGTAAAAAAAGGAACTGAATAATTTAACACCACAGCGGTATTAATGGAAACATACTGCAACCCAAAGCACCGCAATAAAATGCCACCAAATAACAACAATCCACGAAAAATATGAATCTTCCAATACGGCGTGATCGAAAAACCCTCCTTCCGCCATTGTTGGATCAAAAACGGCAACAAAACCAAGGTCCCCATCAGATAACGATAAAAGGTAACCTCTTCTCCGGTCATCACCTTCCCGCCCAACTTAGAAAGAACATCCAATCCCACACTGACGATTAAACTTGCAAAAAACCAGCTGACTCCCGGTAGGACTTTCGACATACTACTTTAGCCACACTGAAGCAAGTAGAACCGGTTGTCCATACAAAAAATTCTTTCAAGCGGTTTGCCCCAACTACCTTTTTTGAAACCTTGCAAAGATGTCCTTCTCTTGTTCAATGGTGGTAGGCATCCCATGCCCAGGATACACGACTGTTTCCGGCGGTAAACGAGACAAGACTTGAAGAGAATCCTTTAAGCGTTCCATCGAACCACCCAAATCCGTCCGTCCAATATTTCGATAAAAGAGGGTATCGCCTGAGAACAGTTGACGATGCTTCTCGTCGTAAATCCCTACCGAACCGGGTGTATGCCCCGGTAACGGTAAAATGCGAAACGTAAGGCCACCAAACGAAAGAGTTGTTTTTTTCTTCCATACCTTATCGGGCACAAACGGTTCATAAGGCTTTCCATCGGCAATCCACGACTGAAGTTTTTGGTTCCAAATCAACGGAACATCGGCTGCGTGTAAAAAAATCGTTGCCTTCAATTCGGACTGAAACCGCTTGGCGTCGGCTATATGATCCCAATGCGCGTGCGTTAAAAACACTTGTATGTGGTACCCTTTCAGACGTTTTGACAAAGCAGCAAAACTACTAGGAGCTGCATCTATAACAACCGCACAGCGGCTCTTTTCGTCCATGCGATAATACACATTCGTGCGATACGGAACATCACACACTAAAACTTCCCATCCGATCATATTTCAAATAATCCATCATTCCGTCGTACAATCCAGCGGTTCCACTCAAGAGAAAACAAGGCCGTTTGCACTTCCTCCGGAGCGATTTCGCAAGCTGCACAAATTTCCGAGCTACCTAACGCCCCTTTCGATTTTAATAGATGATACACCTGCAATTCCACCCCTGACAAAGCAGGTACCTCTTTCCGATGCAAGGTCTGTATTTTTTCCTCCAAATCCAATTGCAACGGTAATGGCGGTGCTGCTTGCAAATCTTCCAAAATATCTTCCACCGAAGTAGCCAATGTCGCTCCGTTGCGAATCAAGTGATGGCATCCTCGACTCATCGCTGAATCCACGCTTCCCGGAACCGCAAACACCGGACGATTTTGCTCATTGGCAAACGCTGCTGCCAACATACTACCTCCTTTGAGATCCGATTCGATCACCACCGTCGCTTGACTCATCCCCGATAGAATACGATTGCGACGCGGGAAAGTCATGCGATCCGCACGCGTCCCTAGCGGAAATTCCGAAAGCAAACATCCCTGCTCCCGCAACTGCGCATACAGGTCGGCGTTTTCCGGTGGATAAATGCGATCCAAACCACAGCCTAATACCGCAGCCGTTGCCCCTTTTACCCGCAAGGCTCCTCGGTGGGCAGCAGTATCAACCCCACGCGCAAATCCACTAACTATGCACCAACCCCGTTCCGCACACGCCGCGCTCCATCGTTCCGACAAGTGCAATCCGTACAAAGTCGCATAACGGCTTCCCACCAACGCGATGGTTTGTGTCGAAGGCCGCAATTTTCCTAAAAAATACAACCCAATCGGTGGGTCGTAAATCGTTTTGAGCAAAGCAGGATAATCCGGATGTTCAAACGAAAGAAATTGCGCCCCCATCGAAGCTAATCGCTGCTTTTCCACTTCTACACGAAAAAGAGTTTCCCATTGTGAAAGGTTTTTGTAAGCGGCCGTCGTAATCCCTACCTGTTGAAAATCAGCCTCTTTCCCTCGCAAAATACACCGCGGATCGTTTTGAAAATGCTTTAGCAAGATTTGCAACGTAACCCACCCGATGCGCGGTAAAGCATTTAAGACCAAATACGCATCCTCTCGTGATAATTCCATTTGTTTTTACGTTACCGTAACGAAAATAAACCAATTGTACAAGTTAACAACAAACTTCTTCTTGGACCCAACGAATAACCGCTTCGATAACGGTTTCTGGCCGCAAATCTTCCATGCGGTTGGTCGCCGATTGCAAAACACACGTTGGAGAAGAAAAAAAGGGACCTCCATAATACGGAGGCGTCGCTCCAAACAACCCCACCGTCGGAATCCCTAAAAAATTACTGAAGTGCATACCGCCAGAATCGTTTGCGGCCACAAAAGAACAGGTAAACAATTGCTCTTCTAATTGCTGCACATTGGTTTCTCCCGCCAGCAGCTGGATGCGTTCTTTCGGCAACGATGCTGCAGCGGCTTCACACAAAGGACGATCCGTGGCAGAACCCAACCATAGGCATCGGGATTGTGGAAATTTTTTCAACAAAGCAGCGACCAAAACCGTCCAATATTTCACCGACCAACGTTTAGCGGGGTTGTTGGCAGAACCGCAAAAACATCCGAATGTCGTCAGTGTTTTTACGGGTGAAAAATGAGAAATTGGCTCTCGCGAAAGCGGAACCTGCAACCCAAAGTGCTGCAAAAAACGATACCAATACATCGTTTGATGTTCCTGTTCCTGCGGCTGTGTCACAAAGGTGTGCGTTAACAACCAACGTCGTCCACGCCGTTGGATACCCATTCGCTGAGTTGCACCGGAACAAAACGCTTCAAGATCGCTACGCAAAGAATGGGGGAAATTAATCCAAAGATCCGGATGGCTGGAACGAAAAGAAAAAAAGTGGGCAAAATAAGCCATACCTGATCGAATCGGAAGCGGTTTTACTTCATCGACCGGAAAATGACGTTGAATCAAGGGGACCAAGGGCGCTGGAGCCAATGCATTCATGTAAAAATCAGGCCGCGCTTTTCGTAACGCTTGCAGTAAGGGATACGTCATCACGCAATCCCCCAACCATTTAGGCAAGCGCACCCAAACATGCGTGCGCTTCGGCAACTGCTTCCAATGATACGCCTGACAGGTTTCAGGCAACCAATTGCGCTTGTGAGAAATTTGAAAACGTCTCTCCGGAAATTCTTGCGTTTTCCAACGACGATGCAACCACAGCCAGTTTTCATAAAAAGCAGCATCGGTTTGTAATTTTTTCTCTAGCCACTGATTCGCTGCAAGCGTGATTTCGAAAGCGGTTTTGCGCGAAGCGATTTCGTCGATACAAAGCTCTCCGCGCAAAAATCCGGTACGTTTGACGTACACCGCTACCACATCCGCCTGATACTTTTCGGCCAGAATGCCTGGCAAAGGGGTTGTAGAAGCCAAGCGATCCAAAAAAGTGGTTAAACAACCTACCTCCCCCGCGGATTGATCAAACAAGATACCCACCAAGCCCTTGTGCTCCAGAAAAAGTTCTGCTGACTTCATCCCTTGCCTTCGCGAAAGCAGATGAATGCCAAAACGTTCCCGCGTACGACGAATCCAATTTTCCAGCCAAGATGACCGAAAAGGGCGATACAGCACACCGGTTTGTGGAAATTGCTGAAAAAATGCCGGAATCCATGTCATGGTTTCCATCAAATTGACATGAGGAATTAGCACAACCGATGACCTCGGTTGACGATTCAACTGCTCGATCCAATCGCGCAAAGCGGGAGAAATCGAAAGGTGTTGTTGCAGGCATGACCGCTTCCAATGCGACGAGAGTAAAAAAAGCCAAACGGTTTCTACCCAACGAGAACAATTAGTACGCGCAATCGACCGCCTCCATGCTTCGGTTTGTTGCGGGAAAGCCAAAAACAAATTTTTTAACAAGACCTGGCGGCGCGAACCACAACCCATATACAACACATAACCGAAAAATTTACAAAAAGACTCCGCAAACGTTTCTGGAATCCATGAAAGGCATCTTCCAAGAAACGACAGGAAAGCACCCATCTTTATGCTTCCGTTTCGGTTAAGGTCGCATAATCGAATTGTCCACCGAATGCTTGAATTTCTTTTAACAATTCACGCTGTTCATTGCGCTCTGCTTTTGAAAGATGATCGATAAATAAAACACCGTTTAAATGGTCGCATTCATGTTGAATGCAACACGAAAGCCAATCTTTACATTGTAATTTGTGCGCATTCCCTTCCAAATCCTGGTAAGTACAGACAATTTCAAAAAAACGCTTCACCTTTCCACGAACGTTGGGAAGCGATAAGCACCCCTCTTCATACTCCACCTGCAAATCTTGAATCGGCGTGTAAGAAGGATTCACCAAATAAAGCGGCTGAACCAGGGAAATCGGCAACGAGCGGCCATCCTGAAACACCAACTCATTTTCTCCAGCTTGCTGCAAATCGATCACCACCAACTGGATTAATTCTCCGATTTGCGGCGCGGCCAATCCAACGCCATGCGCGCCATACATCCGCTCTAACATCGAATGAGCCAGCTCCGATAAAGCCGCATCAAACGCTGTAATCCGCATTGATTTTTTTCGCAAAACCGGCGCTCCGTACGTACAAATCATGCAAGAAGGCTTAAACGTGTTTTCCATCAGACCTTTGCTTCCACCGCTTCTTTCGCAGCTGATTCGGATGTCGTGGATGCTTCTTGTTGGGAAGGTTGCGAAAGTTTTCGATCCAATTCTTCGGTATTTAAGGCACCTGTTTGAACAATTTCATACACATGCTTCCCCTCCAACGTCTCATATTTGAGTAAGGATTGCGCCAATAATTCCAAACAAGCTTTCTTCTCTTCTAAAAGCGTACAAGCGCGTTGATACTGTTCGGCAATCAAATTCGAAATTGCTTCATCAATACGCTGCGCCGTTTTCTCGCTATAATTTTGCTCGCGTGCAATTTCTTGGCCTAAAAACAGATGCTCTTGATTGTCACCAAAAGCAACCGGACCTAAATCGCTCATTCCCCAGTCACAAACCATCCGGCGTGCTAATTTTGTCGCCGAACGGATATCTGCAGAAGCACCACTACTTTGTTCATGAAACGTCATCTCTTCCGCTACACGACCACCCATCGCACAACAAATTTCATTCAACGAATGCGTTTTGGAATAATTTAAAATATCTTTAGAAGGCTGCATCATGGTACTCCCTAAGCTTTGGCCACGCGGGATAATGGTCACTTTATAAACCGTTATCAAACCATCTCCCACCAATGCCTGAATGATTGCATGGCCTGCCTCATGGTAAGCGGTAATGCGCTTATCCTTTTCATCCATTAACTTTTTACGCTCTCGGCCCCAAGAAATCTTATCGCGCGCCTCATCTAAATCGCACGGTTCGACCCATTTTTTTGAAAAACGTGCCGCCAATAGAGCCGCTTCATTTAATAAATTTTCCAAATCAGCACCCGAATAACTCGTGGTATTGCGAGCCACCACGCCTAAATCTACTTCTGGGCTGAGTTTAATTTTTTTCGCATGCACCCGCAAAATTTCCTCCCGGCCATGAATATCAGGCAAATCCAACACAACCTGCCGATCAAATCGTCCAGGACGCAATAAAGCACTATCTAAAACATCGGGTCGATTGGTTGCCGCCACAATAATAATTCCTTCACGAGATTCAAATCCATCCATTTCTACTAACAGCGCATTCAACGTTTGTTCTCGCTCATCATTGCCACCTCCCAAACCAGCACCTCGCTTTCGTCCCACTGCATCAATTTCATCAATAAACACTAAACAGGGGGAATTTTGTTTCGCCTGCTCAAACATATCGCGCACGCGTGAAGCACCTACGCCTACAAACATTTCGACAAAATCGGAACCACTGATGCTAAAAAACGGGACATCTGCTTCTCCCGCAATCGCTTTTGCCAGTAAAGTTTTCCCGGTTCCCGGCGCACCCACCATCAAAACACCCTTGGGAATCCGTCCACCAATTTCCTGAAATTTTTGTGGATTTTTTAAAAATTCCACAATCTCTTGCACCTCTTCTTTGGCCTCATCACAACCCGCAACCTCTTGGAAGGTAACTTTCTTCTTATCTTCCTGCAACAAGCGCATGCGGCTTCTCCCAAAACCCATCGCGCCTTTCCCAGCGGAACGGATTTGCCGCATAAACAAAAAGTATAGCAAAAGCAACGTCGCCGCAAATGGCAAGGTACTGCTTAAAAAAGAAGAAAGCATCGTACCCGCTGGCTTCTCTTTTAAAACAAAATCAAAATGATCACTCGTTAACTCATTAAATCGCGCATCGGTTAACCGCCCTTCCGCTTCAAATTTATCCGGCAGAACCATCGCTTTTTTCTTCGCGTCATTTTTCTGCCCCCAAATCGAATCTTTTTGTAAAGCCGGAATGATTTCTACCCCATCTTTTTTCAGCGTACCACGAATGCGATACCATTGCGCTCCCCCCGTTTCAATTTCCTGAATTTCAACGGATTGAATCAATCGAGAGCGTGCCAATTCAAACACCTGATTGACGGTCAGGTGCAAACACCTTTCGGGTGTAATCGCCAACGAATTCAAACCAAGCAAAATCAGCAATAAAAAGCTCCATACCAACAAGCTTTTGGCTTGAAATTTTTTGGTGATTTTCAGAGGCTTTTTGGAATTTTTTTTCTTCCCCATTTTTTGTACTATAAACTATTCAATCTGTTTGATAAAACAAAAAAACGCAAAATTTTGTAAAGGGTGTTAACCGAAAAGCTTCCGCCGGGGGCAAACCTGGAATCCAAGCAATGTCACCATCGCGTGAAGCAATCACCGGCAGTTGCCTCTTTTTCGCCAAAGGGATTTTTCGGCTTCCCAGCAATTTCTTTACTTTTACCGCTACTGGAGAACCAATCGGCCGATAACGATCTCCCGGTTCCCATAAACGAACCACGTACGGCGCAACGAACTTCTCTGCATCCAACACCACCGTTTTTGTATAAAGGAAGGAACCATGACAGACCGAATCGTACAATTCCGCTGAATATGGCTGTCGTTTCTGGAACAGCACCGCTCGGTTGGGGAAAAACAGCGTACCATCTTGCCAACAAAAACGGAAGGGGCGCATCTCTTCCAAAGAATTTTGCAGCAATTGAACCGTTCTTTCTTTCAAAATTAGCCGATGGGGCGCATCCAACATAATGGTCGTAGAACGTTTTGTACGCAATGCTGCGAGGACCTGATCCATCGTTTGAAAATGGATTTCCTCCCACCCTTGGTGCAACAACCAAGTTTGAAAAAAATAACGAAATTCTACCGTTGGTAACGATCGCAAGCGGGAACGTTCAAACGTCGTTTGCGAAAAATCCCAATCTGCAAACCTTTTTTTCAAATGTTCTCGCAAATAATCGCGCTGCTCCGACAAAATCTGGCATGAACGAGAAAAACCACCGTTCCCATGTCCGTCTGCCAGTAAATTTCCTAAAGGTGGAAGGATTTGATGACGAATACGATTTCGGGTACATCCATCAGCCGCATTCGTCGCATCTTCCAAATAAGCCACCCCGCAAGCTTGTAACGCCGATTGAATTTCTTTTTTGACAAACAAAAGGAGCGGGCGAACCTTGGTATAGAACCCTACTGCTTGCAAGGCACGCGGCGCAATTAATCCTTCCAAGCTAACCCCTCGTACCAATCGCATCAAAACCGTTTCTAACCGATCATCCTGATGATGCCCCAACAATAAAAAACCGGATTGATGCAACCGAAGCATTTTTTCAAAAAAAGCGTAACGATCCGTTCGCAAAATCTCCTCCGAAGGGATTGCATCCTTCGTCGGTTCTCGATGGCCAACCTCCAATGGCAATTGTAATTGAGCGGCTAAACCACGTATTTTCCTCTCCTCTTCTTCCGAAATAGCACGTACACGATGATTGTAATGCAACAGGATCAGCGGATGCTTGGGCCACCAACATCGGGCTAACAGCAAAAGCGCCATCGAATCTGAACCACCCGAGCATGCAATGCATAAAGGTGAACGGGATGCGGATAAAACAGGTTGAATTTCACGCGGAATGCGTGTTTTTGGCAAAAATTTCCCTAACTCTTTCCAATTTCCTAATTCCCAAGTCATGAAGGAAACCAATGTTCGTCTACTTTTGGAGCGATTGGATCGATTGCTGTAAAGAAGTTTCGTTCGCGGCGATCGTTGATTGCTTCAACAATCGAACGACGATCTTTTGATCCCCCAACAACGTCTTGGCATATTGTAACGCTTGCAAGGTAGGTATTTGGGTTTGTTGTCGGTCATCGAGGAAAATATGATCAGCCCCCATCATCTCATATAAACCGGAGCGTTGTAGAATCGTCATCGCTTTTGCACTCACTTCCGTAAGAATCAGTTGTCGATCATGCGCTTTCATATAGCGCAACAACTCCTCCAAGGCCAATAAACAAGTCGCATCGATAAAAAACACCCCGCGCAACTTTACAATCATGACCTTCAATTGCGGACGCTTACAAACCGTACGAATTTGATCGCGAAATAATTCCGCTGAACCAAAGAACAAATTCCCTTCCACATGCAAAATCGAAACTTCGCTTTGCATATTTCCGGAACCCATCGCGACCGGCATCAACCCTTTCCCTTCATACACATATTCGCTAAAAGAGGGCACCGCTGCTTTTTTCAAAAAAAGCACGATTGAAAGCAAAATTCCACCAAAAATAGAAACATTCAACGGCAGTACAAAGGAAGATAAACAGGTCCACAAAAACACGCAGGTATCCGAACGGCTCGTTTTAAAAAAAATTCGCAAAGGACGTTTTTCGAACAAATCAAACCCCAACAAAATAATCAGGGTGGCCAATCCTGCTTTCGGAACATAATGAAAAAAAGGCCCAAAAAACAAAATTCCTAAAAAGCAAAAGGCTGCTGTAAACAAACTCGCAACCGCCGTTCTAGCCCCACTAATGTAATTGGTCGTTGAACGCACCAAAGAACACGAAGATGGCATTCCATTCCCCATGCCACAAAAGAGGTTCGCCCAGCCCATTCCAAAAACCATTTGATTCACGTTACAACGTTTTCCCATGCGCGCCGATAACGTCTTCAAAATGGTCGTTCCATCCACCAAACTGATCAAACTCAAAATGAAAGCTGTATTCACCACCGAATCGATTTTTTCCCAAGAAAATTGCGTCCAAGAAGGATGCCAATCGGTTACGTAAACCGGATGCAAAACGTGCACAGGAATTTTGAAAAAATGGATGAGAATATAACTAATGCACGCAAGAAAAAAAACCGTTACCGCAATCATGGGACCACGTACGACCCATTTTTTCCAGCTGTAAAAAAACACCATGGATAAAATGCAAAAAAAAATCGAGGAAGCGGTTGCTTTTTTGAGTCCCATAAAGGTAGCGCACAAGGTGGTTAAAAAGGTTCTTGAACCTTCGGCCGAAAATTCCAAATCGAATCCCAATGCATTGTGAATTTGATTGAAAATCATCATCAGGATCACCGCATACATATACCCTACGATCACGCTCTTCGAAATGTATTGCACCAGCGAAGCAATGTTTAAAAAAGCGCTTAGCATGAGAAAAATTCCTGACAGAATCAGCACGGTTGGTAAATACTGCGGGAATTGCTCTGGCAATAACCCCATCGTCGTAAAAGAAGTTAACATCGCCACCGCGGTGGAATTGGTCGGGCCCATGCTCAACACCCGCGAACCGGAAAAGAAAGCAGCTGCAAGAGAAGCCAATAAAACCCCAAAGAGTCCATACTCAATCGGCAATCCTGCCATCAATGCATACACCATCGCTTGTGGGAAAGCCACTAACGCAACATTCAAACCAGCAAAAAAATCCGCCCAACCATCTCTCCAACGATAACGCGACCAATCTTTCGCGATCGGGAAAAGATGAATATGTGTTTTCCGTAAAAATCGAAAAACTGGCTTGAAAAAAGGGTACACTAAATAAATATTTTAGTGCAAAAATTGGGCCTCTGTAAAGAATACTTTCAAACGACTTGCGAAGAAGAAACTTTTTTCGCCCCATTCGGACGCAATTGTCCACAAAGATATGCCAAAATGGAAAGGTTGATCAACAATTGAACGCCAACAAAAGCGGGAAGAAAAGAACCCATGCAATTGATAAAAATGGAAAAGATTGCATTCACTCCTACCTGGCAAATGGACAGGAAAGAGCTTGCGCTTCCAATTTTATGGACCGGCACCGCCTCCAACGCTTTTTCTTGCATCCACGGGCGAAAAAATGCACTTGCGATATTATGCAAAAGAATCGGCACCAAAAGAACCCATGGAAAGGTTTTACCGGTCTTATTCCACCCCAAAAGCAACAAAATGGACAAAAACGTCGCGGCTTGAATCGCCAGAATGCGCCGCATCCAAACCGCTTTCGAAACGTTTGCGGTCCACTTTTTAAATCCGATCGAACCGATAAAATACGGCAACAATGGAAGCAATTGGTATAGCATCAAGTAGGAAAAATCGATGTGATAATGTTGCACCAACAAGCTAAAGTAGCTGACCCATAAACAATAGGCAGAAGCGGTAAAAGCTGCCATGAGCGTCGGTAATAAAAACCCTCGGTTGGTCATCAACGAATGAGAAGTGGTGGCAGATGTTTCCGAAGGGACATCGATCGAGGATTCGCGCGACTGAAAAAGCGAAAAATACGCAATCGCAACCATCGTTAACGCACTATAAATCCCATACATCCATCGCCAGTGCCCATGGGACGAAAAACCATGGCCCAACAGCGGCAAACTAACGGCTGCAACGGAAAAAATCACTTGCTCAGCCGCAATAATCGATGCGCGACCTTTGTGAGAAAAGAGTTGCATCAGCAGCACCAATCCAAGCACCTGACCACCGCCCAATCCCAACCCCTGGATAAATCGAGCTACCACAAACATCGACAAGTGGGTAGAACTACCGGCTAAAACGTGCCCTAGTAAAGCCACCCATAAGGTGATAACAATGCATTTTCGGCCACTGCAACGATCCGCCACCAACCCAATCAGGCAGCGGACAAAGAAAATCGCGCAAAAATACAATGTAACCGTCAGTTTCAGTTGAAAATCGGACCCCGGCAAATCCCGATGGACGAACAACAAGCACTGGTTATATACCGCATTATGCGTGGTATTGAGCGCACCGACTACCAGCAATAAATAAAATAAAAAAGCGGTCGTTTTCATTCAACCGACATCATGGTACAAATCTTTATAGGAGAAAAGCTTTTTCCATCCAAAAAAGAAGCCGCAATCATTGCGGCCCCTTTTTTCAAAAGAATGTCGAATTCCTTTTAATTTTCTGCATTCGCGCTTAGCATCAATTCGTACAATAATTCCAAATCCTTTGATAATATACGTCTTCCTTCTTGAATATCTGATTCAGTCGCTTTACTTCCAAGTGCCCTTACACAATTTATATCCTCCTTGATCTTTTCTATTTTCTGGCAAATAGCACTGTATCGCGCATTTTTCTCCTTATTTCTCTTTGCTACGGAGCCTAAAAAATGTTCCATGACCTCTTTATCCTGATCATCAAAATTTATGTAATCCTTAGCATCTTGAATCTTTTCATAAAGTCTCCCAAGAAGAGCTTCAGAGAAAACAGATTCTACATCGCCAACGTTTTCAAAATCTTTACACAACAAGCTCTTCGGCGTAGAAGAAGGTTTATTCGTAAAATTTTTCTCTTGATCAAATGGACCAACCGGAGACGGCAGTGTCGAATTTGCAGTTCCTGAAATTTCCATGCCTAGCATCAATTCATACAAATCCGCAAAATCCTTTGATAACATCGCTCTTGCTTCTTCTATAGCTGGTATATTCATGAAAAGCCTTTCATCATCTATTTTTTTTACCTGCTGATCAATTTTTTCAATTTGTTGCTGAATGTCAATTCGCGAAGTTTTTAAGTTATATTTCAGATAGTTTAAAAGCTCGTTCAGGTTTTTCATCTCCTGATCATTGAAAATCATCTTTTTAACGGCTTCACTTTGCTGATAAACACTCTCAAGATCACTTTCTGTAAATTCCACTTCACCAAAATTTGGAGCTTTCGTAATTTTCACTTCCGAATTCGGAGTGGTTTTCTCTTTTTGCGGAACCTGAGGTACTATCGTTGAGAAAAAAGGATTTTTTGGGAAAGGCGAATTTTTTGAGGAAGGACCATCTTTAGATCCCAAAGGCGGCACTTCCCAATCCAAGTAACCTTTTTTCTCTCTCCAAGCATCGATCAGTGCTACCGCTTCTGGAGCTTGTGTCGCATAGCCAATAATATGGAACTGATGCATCACGACCACCTTCCCCGCAATCGAAGTTACCGTTACTTCTACCGGCTTACCTTGGCTCAAATCAACGGTAAAATCCATATTGCTACTAAGGACAACTTCTCCCGTAGAAGGCTTGCAGTCAAAAAAAGAGTCATCGTCTTTCCAAGGGAATAATCCTTCACCTAACACCACTTGGCTCATTTTTGTGCAACCAAAATTGGAAGGTAATCCTGTATTGTACCGAAGAGTCATTGCCTGCTCAGTACCTCGATAAAAATAATAGGACTCATAAAAATAAATGTTCTTAATCTTTTTATCAGAAATGCTTGCATTAAATTGTAAGGAACGGATCATGCGTTGAATCATCTGATAAGCCTTTTCATCCTGGTGTTTCTTATGACTCTGCATTTCCAGCATGAAATCCTGAAACGACATGTCCTGATTATTGGTAAACGCTCGCCAATCATCCTCTATTTTGTGAATCTGTGTCTTTCCTCCAAAGAATAATTTCTTACCTCGCGCTATAGCATTATCAAGTTTATTTTGTTTCTTCAACTCTGGATCTTCCACTTGAATCCCTGCCTTTTGGACCAAAGAGTAAAGCGTTTCCTTTTTTACGACACCCCACGGATAATCCAATTCCGCAGTAGTTGTCTCCTCGCCTTGGAACAAAAAAGACGTTGGGTACATTGTTGGGTACGGAGCATTCGGATCCTTTTTATTCAAAAAATCAATTCCAAACACGGGATTACTGCACACCACCAACGCACCGGCAGTTAGCAAACTCTTGAGCGATCTTAAACTTTTTGCCATGTCCCATGTATTGTAAAAAAAAATTCCATTGCAAGCATTTTTTTCAAAAAAAATGAAAATTTTTCTCAAATCCTCCACGATGGCTGCTTTCCCTGCTTGACTCAACCAATGTTTTTTTTCATGTTAAAGAGCATATGCAAAAGGGAAGGGATTACGATTTTCAGGCGATGGAAGCGCGCTGGCAGGAGTACTGGGAAACCGCAAAAACATTTCAAGCAACCGAAGCGGCTGGACAGCCAAAATATTGGATTTTAGACATGTTCCCTTACCCATCCGCTGCCGGATTGCATGTTGGGCACATTGAAGGTTACACCGCCACCGATATCGTCGGTCGGTACAAAAAAGCTTGCGGATTCAATGTGTTACACCCCATGGGATGGGATGCTTTCGGTTTGCCCGCTGAACAAAACGCCCTCGCGACGGGTATCCATCCGGCCATCAATACGCAAAACAACATCGATGCTTTCCGTAAACAAATGAAGCGCGTCGGTTTAGGGATTGACTGGTCGCGAGAAATCAGCACCACGAACCCTGAATATTACCGATGGACGCAGTGGATTTTTTTGCAGTTGTTTCAAAAAGGCCTGGCGGTCGTTTGCAACCAACCGGTTTGGTGGTGCCCCGCGCTAGGCACCGTATTAGCCAATGAGGAAGTCATCGATGGGAAATCGGAACGCGGGCATTTTCCGGTCGAACATCGCGCATTGCGGCAATGGGTGCTGAAAATTACCCATTACGCGGAATCTTTGCTCGAAACGCTTCCTTCGCTCGACTGGCCCGAATCAACGAAACGGCAACAACAACAGTGGATCGGGCGCACCGAAGGCGGGTTCATCACCTTCCCCACCCCGCAAGGATGCGACGTAACCGTTTTTTCAACCCGCCCCGATACGCTTTTCGGTGTCAGTTTTCTCGCGATTGCCCCTGAACATCCTCTGTTAAAAAAGCTCACCGCCTCCGCTCAACAATCCGCCGTCCAAGCTTATTGCGAAAGCATTGCTTCCAAAAGCGATTTGGAACGAACCGATTTAGCAAAACAGAAGACCGGCGTGTTCACCGGCACCTATGCCTTGCATCCTTTCACAGGACAGAACATTCCCATCTGGGTCGCAGACTACGTTTTGATGCATCACGGAACGGGAGCGTTAATGGGGGTTCCAGCGCACGATACGCGCGACTTCGAATTCGCACAAACCTACCAATTGCCGATTCTTCCCGTCCTTCAAGGCAAAGAAGAAAAACCGTTACCGTTCTGCGAGCACGGTACCCTGATTCATTCCGGAGAATTTTCCGGCCTTTCTTCAGAAGAAGCGAAAGCAAAAATTTTGACTGCACTAGGCAAAAAAAATCTTGGCCGGCCCACGGTGCAATATAAATTGCACGATTGGCTGTTTTCTCGACAACGGTATTGGGGAGAACCGTTCCCGATCGTTTGGGTCTCCGAAGCCAGTTATCAAAAGTTAAAGGCGGCTCTTTCTTCCCCTTTCCAAGAATTTTTACCCAAAGATCCGATTTTTTATGAAGAAAAAGGCCAAAAATGGTACGCGGTTCCCCTCACCTCTCAACACCTACCGTTAACCTTGCCGCCTGTCTCTTCTTATCAGCCGGGAGAAGGAACCACCACCCCCTTACAAAATGCCGGCCCAGATTGGCTACACGTACAACTCAATCTGCAAACGGGCGAAGTTCGACCTTCCGGTTCTCCAGCCAAAGGCGATTGGATCGAAGGCACACGCGAAACCAACACCATGCCAAACTGGGCCGGTTCTTGCTGGTATTACTTGCGATACACTTCTCCTCGTGCAACCGATCGGTTTGCCGATCCTAAAGCGCTCCAGTATTGGGGAACGCCAGACTTATATGTTGGTGGGGCCGAACATGCTGTCCTTCATTTATTGTACGCGCGTTTTTGGCACCAATTTTTATATGATTGCGGATGGGTTCCTACGAAAGAACCGTTTACGCATTTGTTTCATCCAGGCATCATTCTGGGCCCCGATCGGAACAAAATGTCCAAATCGTTGGGGAACGTTGTCAATCCGAACGAAGTCATTGATCAATATGGTGCCGACGCTCTTCGATTGTACGAAATGTTTATGGGCCCATTAGAAGCATCCAAACCGTGGAGCTTACAAAACGTAGAAGGCGTCTTTCGGTTTTTGAAAAAAATTTGGCGTGAATACGTTACGCAAGATGGTGAACTTTCGGCAAAATTTACCGATAAAAAAGATTCACCTGCCCTGGAACGATTGATCCATGAAAGCATTCAAAAAGTGACCGATGCCATTGAACACCTACGGTTGAACACGGCCATTTCCCAACTGATGATTTGCCTAAACGGTCTTCAAAAAGAACCGCATGTATCCCACGCATCTGCAAAAATCTTTTTACAATTATTAGCACCCTTTGCCCCTCATATCGCGGAAGAATTATGGGAACGTTGCGGAGAAAAACCCTCGATTTTGCAAGCCGGTTGGCCGACGTTCGATCCGTCCAAATGCGTGCAGGATACAATCAGCATTGCCATTCAAGTGAACGGGAAACTTCGCGGCGAAATCAGCACCTCTCCTACCGCTTCCCAAGAAGAAATTTTAAAAGCGGCCAAAAAGGCACCTAAAGTATCTGCCTATTTATCCAAAGGAACCGTTTTGAAAGAAATTTACGTGCCGAAAAAATTGGTCAATTTCGTGGTTCGTTCGGATGTTGCATGATCGCATCCCCTTACTTCCCCAATTCCTTTGATCCACAAGCCACTTGCATATTGCTAGCAGGTTGCGGAGATTACCCACAATGGGTCTGGAAAGGAATGCAAAAAATGGGCGTTTCTGCCCGCGTTTTTTCTTTTACCTCGGAATATCCACCATGGCTCTCTTCTCTTCCTGAAACGCAGCGGTTTTTTTTTGAAATTGGCCAAGTAGGTACGTGGTTAAAAGCGCTACAGCAGCAACAAGCGCAATATGTTTTACTAGCCGGACAAATTCAACCGAAAAAATTGTTTCACGGCCTTCATCCAGATGTCAAAGCACTTTGGCTGTTATCCCGATTAAAAGAAAAAAACGCGACCACCATTTTTGGAGCCCTGCTTGCAGAAATCGAAAAACTCGGCATCGAAATCCTGGATGCACGTTGTTTTATGGAAGATCACTTGGTCCACAAAGGAATTTTAACCCGAAAATCCTACCAACATATCGATCCACAACAACTGCAACGAAGCATTGAGGTTTGTCGTGGCATTGCCGCGTTAGACATAGGTCAAGGCATTGTGGTGCGAAACGGAACCACCTTACTGGCAGAAGGATTCGATGGAACCGATGCCATGATTCAACACGCCGGAACCATTTGTTCCCAAGAAATGGGCCTGATTAAGCTCGCGAAACCAACGCAAGATTTTCGATTTGACGTTCCCATTTTTGGTCTAAAAACCCTGCAAAATATGCACACCGCTGGCATTCAATGGGCTGCGTTAGAAAGTAACCGCACGTTGATCTTAGATCCAAAAACTGTTTTAGAAGAAGCCGATCGGCAAAAAATAACCCTGCTGGGGTTTTAGCCTTTTGGGACAAATCATCCGCCCATGCAATCCATCCCTTTCCTAGAAAATTACCATCCAAAGTGGCGGCCATGGAACCCTGTTACCGGATGCACCCGAATAAGCGAAGGCTGTCAGCATTGCTATGCGGAAAAATTTGCGCAACGCCTTTGCCTCATGGGGCAAAAAAAATACCGAAATGGTTTTCAGGTTACGTTGCATGAAGATTGCTTACACGAACCCCTTCAATGGAAAAAATCGAAGATCGTTTTTACGTGCTCCATGAGCGATTTGTTTCACCCCGAGGTCCCCGATGATTTTTTGATCCGCGTGTTCCAAGTGATGAATCAAGCCCCTCAACATATCTTTCAAGTGATTACCAAACGTGCAGAGCGGCTTGCTTCCATTGCGCACAAACTGGTTTGGGGCCCACATATTTGGATGGGCGTTACCGTGGAATCGGAATCGCAACAGCAACGCATTCCTTACCTTGTTTCGACACCAGCTGCACTAAAATGGCTCTGTATTGAACCCATGCTAACGCCGCTCCCTTCGTTACCTCTCAAAGGAATTCACTGGGTCATCTTAGGGGGAGAAAGCGGCCCAGAAGCTCGACCGATTCAAGAACGTTGGGTGCTTGAGGTTCGCGATCAATGCATTCGTGCCCACGTACCGTTTTATTTTAAGCAATGGGGCGGGTGGAACAAAAAGGCAACCGGTTGTCAGCTACAAGGTCGCGAGTGGAAACAATTTCCACCGTTTCCGCTTTTTTAAAAAAAACGCTTGCAATTTTGTGCTTTCCTTACAATCTGTACCTTTTTAACATCAAAACATGTTTGAAGCACTCAGCGATCGCTTTTCAAAAATTTTTTCTCTCCTCTCCAAAAAGAAAAATTTAACCGAACACAATATCGCCGATGCTTTGGCGGAAATTCGCCGCGCTTTACTGGATTCTGACGTTGCATTCGAGGTTGTACGAACATTTATCGAAGAAGTAAAAGAAAAATGCATTGGGCAGGAAGTGTTTCGAACGGTTCAACCCGGCCAACAAGTCGTCAAAATCGTTCATGATCAACTGACCGCGATTCTCGGGGATCAGCAAAGTGCATTAAACGAACAACGGCCTTTAAGAGTAATGATGGTTGGTTTGCAAGGCTCTGGGAAAACCACAACCGCTGCCAAATTAGCTTTGTGGCTGAAAAAAAAGGGAGAACGGCCCGCGTTGGTTGCCTGCGACCTTTATCGACCCGCCGCAACGGAACAATTGAAAATTTTGGGGCAACAAATCGAAGTACCGGTATTCGCGTATGACAACCTTTCTGTAAACGAAATCGCTCAACGGGCCTTAGCGGATGCAAACGGAAATGCGTCGGTTCTCATTTTTGATACCGCAGGACGTTTGCAGATCGATCAACTCCTCATGCAGGAGGTTCAATCGCTCAAAGAAATGATTCATCCGCAAGAAATTTTGTTGGTCGTCGATAGCGCCTTGGGGCAAGAAAGTGTGCGCGTTTCTCAAGGCTTTCATGCATCTCTTGGGCTAACTGGCATTATCTTAACCAAGCTAGATGGAGATGCAAAAGGCGGGGCAGCTCTTTCCATGAAGCGCATGGTCAACGTACCGATTAAATTTTCCGGTGCAGGAGAAAAAGTAGAAGATTTCGAGGTTTTTTATCCCGAACGCATGGCTAGTCGTATTCTAGGCATGGGAGATATCGTATCGCTGGTAGAAAAAGCCGAAGAGGAATTTTCCCAAGAAAACGCAAGCAAGTTAGCCAAAAAGCTCCTCAAAGGGGATTTTACGTTCGAAGACCTATTAACACAATTACAACACACGAAAAAGCTTGATTCGAGCCGTATTTCTCGGCTGCTTCCCAACATGCCCGCGTCTCAAATCAAAGATGATTGGGCAGAGCGGATCAAGCATCAATAAGCGTTGGTCCTTTCCATGACGAAAGAAGAACGTCAACAACCGAACTTGGTGCTATCTCCTTACCGACGTGCGCGAATTCTTCGCGGATCCGGGCTGAGCGTTTCCGAATTTAATCAGTTGCTAAAACAATTTCAACAAATGAAAAAAATTGCCAAACGGCTACAAAAAGCCGACCCGCAACAATTGAACAGTTGGATGAGTTCCTTTGGCGGCGACTCTTCTTTTTGGAACCAACCGCAAAACCGATCGCGATGATTTTGTTCTTTGGAAATGGTTTTTCTCCTCAATGGAGCTGCAAAATTGCTACCTTAGGACCTATTGGCTACTGGGGAAAGGCCCCGGGAACGAACGGCAGCTTCGTCGGTTTACTCTGGTACACGCTGTTTTTTCACGATCTTTCGCCCTTCTTTTATTTTCTCTTATGCGCCTTCACCCTTTCCACGGCTTGCAACATTTGCACCCAAGCCGAACTGGTTTTTGGAGAAAAAGACCCTCCTTATGTCATTATCGATGAAATGGCT
>JAGDCJ010000024.1 GCA_017958565.1 Opitutales bacterium | reverse complement strand
TTGGGTGATGAGGTACAAAAGGAGAACGAACAGTGCGATCAGGGTCATAGGGGTTCCCAAAACCGTCAAGCTTGCGACTAAGCCGGCGAAAAAACCAAAGATTTTGGATTTCCCCAAACGATTCTCGTGATCTGCAAACACTAAGGCGCAAATTAACGGAATGAACATGTATCCAATACTATTGTACGTAATGTAACATGCGCCATTCGGTACGGTTGAGATATGTGCACTAACGGCAAGAAATGGAATTCGAAAACGGGTAAATTTTTGGACGATCCAAAAGGTAAGCAACGCAACCGATGCGTTCCAAAACACGTACAACCAGCGTGAAAACAAATACAATCCATCTGTGCTTCCAGTAATCCACATGAAAAGCTTGTAAAAAATCGCCGGAATGATCCCAAATCCAGGTGCATTAGAAAATACATCCACAAAAGGCACTCCACCGGTCGCAAGCAGGTAAGGTTCGCTGACATACCACTCTTCATCTAGTAAGAATGTTAACCCTCGTTGAGAGAGGTACAATTGTGTGGCGATAACCGCAAAAAAAACGCTTATTTCAAAAATTTGAAACAATCTTTTTGAGACCATTTTATTTATTTAATAAACAAAAAAGGGAGTTATAGGCAACTCCCTTCTTTGGCGTGAGCGAACCACGGTGTGGTTACATCATGCCGCCCATGCCACCATCGTATCCGCCCATAGCGGGATTGGGAGCAGCCGGTTTTTCTTCCGGCAAGTCCGTAATCATGCATTCGGTGGTGAGAAGCAAGCCTGCGATGGATGCCGCATTTTCTAGGGCTGTGCGGGTAACTTTCGTTGGATCGACCACACCGGCTGCTACGAGGTCTTCGAATGCTCCTGTGGCGACATTGTACCCGTTTGCGCCAGTGCTCTTCAGGACTTCATTGACAATTAAAGCACCTTCTTCGCCTGCGTTTTCGCACAATTGTCGTAAAGGAGCTTCGATCGCTTCTCGGATAATACTGGCACCGACTTTACCATCCGGGCAAGGAATTTTGAGCGCTTCGATCGCTTTTGCCGTACGCAATAACGCGGTACCACCACCGGGGACGATTCCTTCTTCAACGGCTGCACGCGTTGCATGCAAGGCATCCTCGACACGCGCTTTCTTTTCTTTCATTTCCGGTTCTGTTGTTGCACCGATACGAACAACGGCTACCCCGCCGCCCAATTTTGCGAGACGTTCCTGCAGTTTTTCCCGATCATAATCGGAAGTGCTGTCCTCGATTTGTTTACGGATTTGTTTGATACGCGCTTGAACCGCTTGGCTACTGTTTTCGCGAGAATCTTCCACGATCGTTGTGTTTTCTTTATCAACGGTTACGCGTTTGGCTGTGCCGAGGTCGGATAATTGCACGCTTTCCAGCTTAATCCCTAAATCTTCGGTGATGCATTTTCCACCCGTTAAAATGGCGATATCTTGCAACATCTCTTTTCGACGATCGCCGAATCCTGGTGCTTTGACGGCGCAAACATTCAATATACTGCGCAACTTATTCACCACCAAAGTGGCTAACGCTTCTCCTTCCACGTCTTCTGCGATAATCAGTAGCGGCTTCCCGGTCTTGGCAACGGCTTGCAATAACGGAAGGAAGTCGTTTAGGTTGCTGATTTTCTTTTCATGAATGAGGATGTATGGATTGTCCAATACGCATTCCATCGATTCGGAATTGGTGACAAAATAGGGACTAATGTAGCCCTTATCAAACTGCATTCCTTCCACCACATCCAGGACGGTTTCAATGCTTTTGTTTTCTTCAACTGTGATGGTGCCATCTTTCCCGACTTTATCCATCGCATCCGCAATAATGTTTCCGATTTCTGCATCTCCATTAGCGGAAACCGTTGCAACTTGGCGAATTTCTTCGCGGCCCTGGACCGGTTTGCTGATTTTTTTCAATTCAGCAACCGCTGCTGCAACTGCTTGATCCATTCCTCGTTTTAAAAAGGTTGGGTTGCAACCCGCTGTAACATTTTTCAATCCTTTTTCGTAGATTGCCTCAGCCAGTACCGTTGCCGTTGTTGTTCCATCTCCAGCAACATCGGAAGTTTTGGAAGCAACTTCCTTGACCATTTGCGCTCCCATATTTTCAAATGGGTCCTTCAGCTCAACCTCTTTTGCTACGGTTACGCCATCTTTCGTAACGGTTGGAGCCCCAAACTTTTTGTCGATGATAACATTGCGTCCTTTAGGCCCTAGGGTGACTTTGACTGCCCCCGCAAGTTTCTTCACACCGTTTAAGATCTTACGGCGTGCGTTTTCGTTATATTCTAATTGTTTTGCTGCCATATTAAAAATACCTCCGTTATTTGACAATTCCTAAGATATCGTTTTCGCTCAATACAGTGAATTTTTCACCGTTGAGCTTGAATTCTGTTCCAGCGTATTTGCTCATAAGCACCACATCACCGACTTTCACTTCGAAGGGAACTTTTTTCCCATCCTTGTCGGTTTTCCCAGTGCCTAAAGCAACGACTTTTGCGTTTTGTGGTTTTTCTTTTGCAGAATCTGGGATGATAATTCCTCCCTTGATCTGTTCTGTTTCCTCGATCGGCTGTACCAAAACACGATCGCTGAGGGGTTGAATTTTTGCCATATGTTTGTTCTCCTTTGTTTAAATGTTTGTTGGATGGAAGAAAAGGGAAAAATCCATTTTCTATCTTCCCCTTTTTTACCTATCCTCGCACAGGTTAACTCTTTTTGCCATCATCTACCACTTCGAAATCCGCGTCAACCACTTTCTTTTTTTGATTGCTAGATTCGCTTGCGGAAGGTTCCGGTTGCGGTTGTCCATTGCCTGGATTTGCTCCTTCTTTCCCGTACATGGCCTGTCCAATTTCTTGCAGGGCTGCCATCAATTCCGATTCTTTTGCTTTTAACGTTTCCAAATCGGTCGATGAATCTTCCAGCAGTTTTTTTACTTCATCAATTTTCTTTTGAATCGGCTCTTTTTTGTCCGCCGGAAGCTTTTCGCCAAATTCTTTCATTTGCTTTTCTGCTTGATAGACAAAGTTATCCAGCCGGTTGTGAATTTCAATTCGCTCGCGTTCTTTTTTATCTTGCTCCGCAAATTGCTTTGCCTCTTTTTGCAGCTTTTCAACTTCGTCTTCGGACAAGCCGGAAGAGTTGGAAATCGTAATGTTTTGACTTTTCCCTGTGGCTTTATCTTTCGCGGTGACATGTAAAATACCGCTGGCATCAATATCAAAGGTAACTTCGATTTGCGGCACACCTCGCGGAGCCATCGCGATACCATCTAATCGGAACGTTCCTAGCGATTTATTGCCGCTCGCTAGCGGACGTTCTCCTTGCAAAACATGGATGTCAACTGCGGTTTGATTATCGGCATAGGTAGAAAAGATCTGCGATTTTTTGGTTGGAATCGTTGTATTCCGTTCGATCATCGGCGTGGAAATACCACCGGCAGTTTCAATACTCAACGTCAAAGGCGTGACATCCAACAGTAAAATGTCGTTAACATCTCCCTTTAACACACCGCCTTGGATGGCAGCACCCATCGCAACCGCTTCATCCGGGTTGATCGACTTATTGGCTTTTTTCCCCGACAAATTTTCCGCAATGGTTACTACCTTTGGAGAGCGGGTCATACCACCCACCAAAACCACTTCGTCGATGTTTTTCATTTCGATCCCCGCATCTCGTAAACAGCTTGTAACAGGACCTTGTAGACGGCTATACAATTCGTCGCATATTTGTTCCAGTTTCGCGCGTGTCAATGTAACATTCAAGTGCTTTGGACCGGTAGCATCCGCTGTAATAAACGGCAAGTTGATATCGATCGTTTCCGCGGATGATAGGGCAATTTTTGCTTTTTCGACTTCTTCTTTTAACCGCTGACAGGCGGATGGATCCTTGGTTAAATCGATTCCATTTTCCCGTTTAAATTCATCTGCGATCCACCCCATCAGCTTTTCATCCCAATTATCTCCGCCGAGGTTCGTGTCACCGTTGGTCGCTTTCACTTCAAAGACACCATCGCCAATTTCTAACACGGAAATATCAAAGGTTCCACCTCCGAGGTCGAAAACCGCGATTGTTTCGTCTTTTTTCTTATCAAGCCCGTAGGCTAAGGAAGCGGCTGTTGGTTCATTGATAATCCGCAGCACTTCTAAGCCGGCAATTTTCCCTGCATCTTTCGTGGCTTGTCGTTGTGCGTCATTAAAATAAGCAGGGACCGTAATGACCGCTTGCTGGATGGTTTCTCCTAAGTGTGCTTCTGCATCGGCTTTGAGCTTCGCTAGTACCATTGCGGAAATTTGTTCAGGTGCAAAGCGTTCCGTCTTACTTCCTACTTGGCATTCAATCGCTGCATCCCCATTTTCCCCTTCTACCACCTTGTACGGTAATTTTTTAGCAATATCTTGTACCTCACGAAACTTTTTTCCAATGAGACGTTTGGCTGAAAAAATTGTATTTTGTGGGTTCGTAACTGCTTGACGTTTAGCCGCTTGCCCTACTAACCGTTCGCCACTTTTGGTAAAGGCGACAACAGAGGGAGTTGTACGCGCCCCTTCTGCGTTCGGAATGATAACGGCTTTTCCACCTTCCATAATATACATGCAAGAATTCGTCGTTCCTAGATCGATTCCTAAAACTTTGTTGGATATTTTGTTACTCATGCTTTCTTTATTACGCATAAATCGTGCCATGTTTGCGAATCCGCTTCTGTAGTGGAATGACAGAAGGTGAACATTTGATTGGTACACAAATTGTGCCAAAAATGGGCATTTTTTTGACACAAACTGTGTCACGTTGGCACAAGGAGGTGGAGAGTTACCTATACCGTTGACAGAAAATTCAGAAAATCTTGCAATAAAAGGATGAAATTCTCCTTAACGGCTCTTCAGTCGTATGTCAGCTTGCCTTCGGATCAGGAAAAGATCGTGGAAGCCCTTATTCGATTGGGTTTTGAAGTGGAGGGGATCGAAACACGCGGTTATTGCGGGAGCGGACCCTTGGTGGTGGGGCAAGTACAGGAGAAAGTTCCGCATCCAAATTCAGATCATTTGAGTGTTTGCAAGGTAGCAGTAGGGCAGAAAGAGCCGCTGCAAATTGTGTGTGGAGCGCAGAATTTCCAGGTGGGAGATTTGGTACCTGTTGCATTGGAAGGTGCGCGATTGGCTTCGTTGGAAGGAGCTCAATTAAAAGAGGTGGTTTTGAAGAAAACAGTTCTGCGCGGTGTAGAATCGTGCGGTATGATGTGTAGCGCAGATGAGTTGGGGTTATCCACAACCCGTGCAAAGGGATTGCTGATTTTGAATGATCGAAATCCGGCGGTGGGAACGCCGCTCGATGCGTTGTTTGGTCATCAAAAAGAAGTGATCGTGGACCTTTCGATTCCTTCGAATCGAGGCGATTGCTTGAGTTATGTTGGGCTCGCTCGAGAATTGTGTGCAATTTTTGGCGGATCGGTAACCGAAATGCCCTGCTTTGGCAAGCAAGGGTCGAATGGATCTGCTGTTGTCGATGCGCTGGATAAAAAAGTTTTGCAAGGGTCTCAAGATGGAACCCAAAAGAGTTCGATTTCGAAAGAGATCTCGTGCGTCGTTGGAGAAAAAGAACAGAAACCATTCGTAACCAATTTTTCTTTTCGCGAGCTTCAGAAATCTTCCGATGCCCTTGCTTACCTTCGTTCGCAACCCAAACCAGCGCAGTCTTTTCTTTCGCTAGAAACAGCTGCGTGCGATTATTTTTCGGGATGTTGGCTAGAAAATATTGCCATTCAACCCAGTCCAGAGCCGATCCAAGCCTTTTTGCGAGCGTCGGGGTTGCGCCCGATCAATAACGTTGTGGATGTGACCAATGTGGTGCTGTTGGAGCAAGGGCAACCGTTGCATGCGTTTGATGGAGATCAGTTGCGAGGAACGTTGCACATTCGTATGGCTCAACCGGGAGAAGTTTTGCAAACCTTAGATGGAGAAACGTACGCATTGCCGGAAGGTGCGACAGTTGTGGCAGATGATGGCGGTGTGCAGTCGGTGGCTGGTGTGATGGGTGGAAAACGCAGCGGAATTTCAGAAAACACACAGCGAATTTTTTTGGAATGTGCGCATTTTGAAGCGGGTTCGATTCGAAGGACCAGCCAAAAAATGGGATTATCGAGCGATTCTTCGTATCGATTTGAGCGGATGGTGGATCGAACGCGTACGCCGTTGGCTTGTATGCGAGCCCTTGCGTTACTGCGCGAAACGAATCCGCAGATGACCGTAAAATTTTTTGCCGAAGTAGGTTCCTGTGAAGCTACCGTGCGACACATAACGGTTCGTTTGGAAAAAATCAACCGATTGCTAGGGTTTTCGATCACCGGGTCGTCGTTGATCGATATGTTCGAAAAGCTGCATTTTGGTTTTTGTGAAACCAAGAAAGAAGTATGGGAGGTAACGGTTCCTTCTTGGCGAGAAGATATCACGCAGGAGGTCGATTTTGCCGAAGAATGGATTCGGTTGAACGGAACAGAGAAAATTCCCACTTCGGTCACGGGGGGAATTGCGTGTGATTTACCGGATGCATCCGAAGCGATTTTGCGCATGCGTCATGCAGAAATTTTGTCACAAGCAGGGTTTTATGAAAGTTATACGGATTCGCTGCAGCCAAAAGCTTGGTATGAAGGAGTGCTTTCTGAAAAATCTTTATCGGTTTTGTGCTTAGAAAAGCCGCTGAATGAAGATCATGCTTGTTTGCGATTTTCTTTGATCCCAGGGTTGGTGCATGCTTTAAGCGAAAATCGGAATCACGGTAATTGCACCGAGTGTTTGTTTGAAACAGGTCATATTTTTAAGGTTCGTCAAGATGGAGCGTTGTGCGAATGTTTTGCGACGGCATTTGTCGTAAACCCGTCGGAACAAAAAGATTGGATGCCGCATCCACCGTTTGATTTTTATCAAGGGCAATCATGGGTGCAATCGTTAATCGCAGCCGGTGGAGTCTTGCCTTCGAATGTATATTCGGCCGTGAAAGCAGAAATTCCGTTATGGCAGGCGCAATATTCCGGGAAAATTGGATGTTGGGAACAACGCGGGTTTGAAGCGAATATCGGATATTTGGATTTATCGTTTACTCAGCGCTGGTTTAAAAAAGAGGTCATTTTTGCAGCGGAATGCTTTTGGCTGCCCGAACGAATTCGTACCGTTTCATCCAAAACCTTTCAGTGGTATCCAGAAACGCCTACTATTACGAAGGACATTGCTTTGTGGGTTCCGAAAGAAGTTTTGTGTGAAACAGTGCGGCAAATGTTGATAAAATGGTTAAAAAAATTGGTAAAACATCCCGTATATGTGCGGGATGTGCGCATTTTTGATGTTTTCCCAGAACAACATCGCAAAAGTTTTGCGTTTTCTATTGTATTTGGTTCTCTCGCAGGTACCTTAACCGACGCACAAGTGCAGCCGTTATTTGATGCTTTACAAGCGCACATTGAGCAATCGTGTGCGTATTCTATTCGAAAGTTGATGGGAACGGATGATTTCCCTTGTGGTTTTTGCAAAAACGAGGTAGGTTGAAGAAGGAAATTTTATGGATTCATCGAAAGTGGACATCGACCAATTGGCGCGGTTTGCGTGTATTCGATTTACGGAGGAGGAAAAAGCAGTTTTTTCGCGACAATTACAGGAAACTATGGATTGTTGCTCGAAATTGGAAGCAATCAATGTAGAAGGGGTGGAGCCTATGATCCATGCGTTTACGCAGGAAGAAAACGTATGGGGTGCTGATGAACCGAAACCGTGCGCTCCGATGGAAATGTTGGCAAAAAATGCTCCGGAAATGAAAGAAGGCCAGTTGGTGGTTCCCAAAATATTGTAAATTTTTTTGCAATGATTAAAGGACGGTAAAAATTTTTTGAAAAAAATAGCATGAAGGAAGAAATTTTATTCCAACCTTTGAAAGACCTGATCGATGGTTTGTCGGAAAAGCGCTTTTCTTCCGTGGAGTTAACGCAGACGTGTATCGATCGTACGCAAGCGTGTGAGCCAAAGATCAAGGCGTTTTTATCATTTGATCGTGAAAAAACGTTAGCAGAGGCGCGTGCGTCAGATGAACGTCGTTCCAAAGGTCAAACGCTTAGCGAGTTGGATGGGATCCCGATCGGTTTAAAGGATATTTTTTCGGAAAAAGGGCAGCCGCTGACGTGCGCGAGTCGTATGTTGGAGCATTACGTAAGTCCGTATGACGCAACGGTGGTATCGCGTTTGAAAGCATCCGGAATGGTTTGCTGGGGACGTTTAAACATGGATGAGTTTGCCATGGGTTCTACTTCGGAAAATTCTGCGTTTCATGTGACGTGTAATCCGTGGGATGTGACGCGTATTCCGGGCGGTAGCAGTTCGGGAAGCGCGGCGGCGGTAGCGGCTGGAGAGGTTCCGTTGGCATTGGGAACCGATACGGGAGGATCTATTCGTCAGCCAGCAGCATTGTGCGGAGTGGTGGGTATCAAACCGACGTATGGTCGAGTGAGTCGATACGGAATCGTTGCGTTCGCAAGTTCCTTGGATCAAGCAGGTGTGTTTACGCGGACGGTATCTGGTGCAGCGCAAATATTGCAAATTCTTTGCGGTCCTGATCTGAAAGATGCCACCAGTGCACGAAGACCCGTTCCGGATTTTTGTGCAGAAATGCAAAAAAATGTTGGAAGAAGGTGGAAATTGGGGGTTCCGGAAGAATATTTTCGAGAAGGTTTGGATTCGGAAGTCAAGCAGTCGATCGAAGCGGCGATTGATTTTTACAAACGGCAGGGATATTTGATTCAACCGATCCAGTTACAAACATTGGAATATGGAATTCCTGCGTATTACGTGATTGCTTCAGCTGAAGCTTCTTCGAATTTGGCGCGGTATGATGGCATTCGGTACACGTATCGAAGCCCATCTGCAAAAACCGTTGAAGAGGTGTTTGCTCGCTCTCGCAGCGAGCGGTTGGGACCGGAAGTCAAGCGCCGTATTTTGTTAGGATTGTACGTCCTCAGTAGCGGGAAATACGATTCGTATTTTTACGATAAAGCGCAAAAAGTGCGTCGGTTGATTTATGATGATTTCCAAAAAGCGTTTCAATCGGTGGATGCGATCGTGACACCGACTTCTCCAACGGTTGCAACGAAAATAGGTGAAAAAAGTACGCCTTTATCGGTTTATTTGAGCGATATTTATACAGTTTCGGTGAGTTTGGCAGGTTTGCCCGCTTTATCGATTCCGTGCGGATTTACGGCATCGAAGTTACCGATTGGGTTGCAATTGATCGGGAAACCGTTTGAGGAAAGCACCATTTTGTCGATTGCCGAAGCATTTGAGTCGCAGCATGATTATTGGCAACAAAAGCCACCTTTATAACCTATATAGAGAAAGCGATGATGAATTTTTCTTCAAAAGGATCAATAGAGGGAATCTAGATGGATAAAAAATATGAAGTGGTGATTGGCTTGGAAGTGCACGTGCAATTGAAAACACGCACGAAGTTGTTTTCACGGGTTCCATACTTTTTTGGAGAACCACCCAATACGTTGATTGATGAGGTTGTTTTGGGGCTGCCAGGAACGTTGCCGGTTTTGAATCAAGCAGCGGTCTTAAAAACCGTGGCAGTGGGTTGCATGTTTGGTTGTACGATTGCCCGCAAGTGTAAATGGGACCGAAAAAATTATTTTTACCCCGATGCGCCAAAAAATTATCAAATTTCCCAGCTTGATCAGCCGTTATGCTCGGGTGGTTTTGTGGAAATTGAGCTGGAAGGAGCCGCACGAAATTTGCAAGGCATACACCGGAAGGTGGCGTTAAACCGTATTCATTTGGAGGAAGATGTTGGAAAGTTAACGCATTTTGCTGATGAATCGCGGATCGATTTTAATCGTGCCGGAACTCCCTTGATTGAGATCGTTTCCGAACCGGATATGCATTCTCCAGAAGAGGTTTTTGCCTATTTGAAGTCGTTGGAGATGCATTTACGGTACATCGATGCTTCGGATTGCGATATGGAAAAGGGGCAAATGCGATGTGATGCGAATGTGAGTATTCGACCGATAGGTGCGACGAAGTTAGGCACCAAGGTAGAACTCAAAAATTTGAATTCCATTTCCGGCGTTTGCAATGGAATTCGGCATGAAATTCAGCGGCAAATTTGTGTTGTTGAGTCGGGTGAAACGATTGTGCAGGAAACCCGTCGCTGGGATGCAGAAAAAAATACCAGCACATCGATGCGTTCCAAAGAAAATGCGCATGATTATCGGTACTTTACAGATCCAGATTTATTTCCGATCACCCTTTCCGAAGCGCAAATCGAAGAACAGCGTCGATCGATACCCGAATTACCATTTGCGAAGCAAGAACGTTATTTCAACGAGCTGCATTTGCCTTACACGGTTACCTCTGTTTTGTGCCCGGAAAAATCGCTTAGTGATTTTTTGGAAGCTACGTTGGCGATTTATCCAAAAAATCCATCCGCAAGTGCCAATTGGATTGCAAATGATTTGTTGCGGGAATGCGGCCATCAACCCTTATCGGCTTCTCAAGTAACACCGCAGCATTTGGCCGACTTGGTGCGTTTGGTGGATGAAGGTGTTTTATCTAAACAAAACGCGAAAGAAGTTTTTGTGGAGGTTTCTCGAACGGGCATTCCTCCTCAGCAAGTCATGCGAGAGAAAGGCCTGGAGGTAAAGATTGATCACGATGCTTTGCAAGCGCTCTGTCAAGAAATCATCGCAGCATTTCCAAAACCGGTTGCGGAATATCGCGCTGGAAAAGAAAAAGCCTTAAATGTTCTTAAGGGACAATTGATGAAAAAAACACAGGGGAAGGTTCCAATTGGAGCGTTAGAGCAAGCGTTGATAGCGTGTTTGAAAGGGTAACAACCAAAAATTGCATAAAACTTTTAAACAGAGGTAAAACCCAGTGGTTAATGGCATGATTTTTAAATCTTGCTACTTTTCGGCTCATCTCTTATAATAGCCGATATGGCTTCTTCCAATTGGAAAAAGTATTTTATGGATATGAATACTGGCGTGGCAAAAATCACGATTGCGGAAAATATTTCGCAAAATTGTATTCAAAAACATTCGAAATTACCGTTATCTTCCCAATTGGATAATAAATTAGTGCAAATTTTGACCGTAAAAATGTTTGGGAGTGAGGTAGCAGAAACCTTGAAGCCAAAGATGCAGCCATTCGAAAACATGACTCCGTTGGGTTATCAATCGAAATTATCGGATTTGGTTGCTTGTTTACAAGAATTGAAACAGAATGAAAAGCGTTCGGTGGTGCAGCTCATTTATCAAGATGCCATTCGGGTGTTACAAGCAGAAGCGGTGTCTGCAGATTTGTTGGAAGAATTTCGAATTATGTTGTTGCAAGGATAGGGGTGGATGAACGGATTCGATGCTTTACAGCCGAAACAGCGGTTGAAGAAGCAGCGGTTTATTTTCCTTTTACGCAAGGTGGTTTATGTGCGCAGCTTCCAAATGCGGCGATTGATTTTTTGAAAAAGTTTGAGCATCCGATCCAACATTTCCTCTTGCGGGTAGCTCGACCAGAAGATGATCCAAAACTGGCCGCTTTATTGCGTGCGTATGGAACGAATCCGCAAAACTATGCCGATTTGGAGCAGTTCCACGAAGAGAATCTGCCGACGATTATCCACAATTTAGCCACTTGTTTGCAACATCGTTATTTTATTACCCTATTGTTGTTTGAGCATTTGCATCCAATTGCCTTTTTTCAAGTAGATCCGTATGATTTATCGACCGTCGTGCAACGATTTCAGAAAAAATGGTTTCCATTTTGGAGCCAATTTTTCCAAAAATCTTTGCAATGGGAAGCCTTATGTGCTCTTTCTTTCAAGGATCGGCAGCAATGGTTTTCTTCCGTTTTTTCTCCTCTTATTTGGGAAAATTTTTGCCGATCCTGTGAGATGGATGCCTCCTGGAGAAAATGGTTGGCTTTTTTGAATGGGTCGATACAAACAACCATTGATTTGCAAAAACAATGGGAAACTGGCTATTGGATCGGCAATCTTTCTTATCATTTATTGCCTAAATATCAAGGAAAGGGATGGATGTCGCAAACATTGCAAGCGATAGAACCGATGCTGGCTGCATTGGGTTGTTCGCTTCTGTTTTCCGATCGAGTCGCAAAAGGCAATCAGGCTTCCATTCGCTTTTTGCAGCGAAATCATTTTATACAAGGGGGAAATTTTCTGTCGTATTATGGACCGTTGTATCGAACTCGGCGTCATCCGATGGGGAATTTTTCGGAAACTTGTGCATGCTTTTATAAAAAATTGAAGGATACGGCGGTTTCAATCGCTTAACCGTTTTTATCTAACTGCTACTTCAAGTGCTATGTTTTACGATTCAGGGCTTTTTGTCGTCTTGCTTCGTATAAGCAAAGACTTCCTGCAATGGCGGCGTTTAACGAATCGGCCGATTTTCCATACATAGGAATTTGAATGGGAGTAGCATGGGTCAACCACAGGGGAGAAAGGCCATGTGCTTCGTTCCCAATGCAGAGGACGCCGCCATGTGTAAAATCGCAGTCCCAATAAACTTGTGTTGCATGTGGCGTGGTTGCCCACAAGGAAAGGGAGTGAGCTTGGATCTGCTGTAGAAAAAATGCGGGGGTGTTTTGGTAAATCGGAACTTGGAACACCGCTCCTTGCGAGGTACGAATGACGTTGGGATTGAATGGATCGACGTGAGGATCTGCTAGCAATAACGCCTCTACTTGTGTTGCTTCCGCAGAACGCAGCAACGCGCCCAAATTCCCCGGCTTTTCTAGTTGTTCTACCAACAGGTAGAGTCCTCTTGGGTTCCAACGAAGAGGGTGGTAAGAAAAATCGATTCGTTTCGCGATCCCTAAAAAGCCATCGGGATGTTCGCGCACGCTCAGTTTTTGGAAGAGTCGATCCGAAAGAAGATAAGAAGGGAAGTGAGACAAGATCGACGTTGATTCCTCTTGGATGGTTTGATAAGCGGTTGGGTGGAATATCAAGCATTCGATCGAAACCTTCGCTTCGATTGCTCGAGAAATTTCCCGTTTCCCTTCAATCAGAAAGCAGCCGCTTTTCTTACGGCCATGAGAACGAAGCAATCGGAGCCATTGTTGGTAATGGGGATTGGATGAACTGCCAATAACGGTTGCATGCATGAAGGGGAGCTGCTGCTTTAAGTTCAAAAGCGCTTAAGTCCAGCGTGCCACAAGGGAAATAAGAAAGGAATGCGCGGCAATAGATACATCCAGTCCACCATGAGGTGTAACGCTTCTTGTTCAAAAAGGTCAAACGCCCCCTTTTCTTCTTTTCGAGCAGTGGAAGAAATGCCCTGGAGTGTAATTTTTCGGTAGCCGTAACGAAGCGGTAAAAATGTTTTTTCTTTTGTTGAAAGGGCCTTGGTTTGCTTGCGCTCTGCATTGCTCCGTTGAATGCGAGAGGATAAACAAAGAGGATATTCCGAGGATTGGTATCGCTGGGCGAACCAACGAACTTGTTGAAGGTACCAATCAAAATAGGGCTCTTGCTCCTTTCGCGCTTGTTGCTGCTGCCGTAAAAATTGCCATACTTCTGGTCGTATCCATTGGCAAGAGTGTTCCTTTTCCGTTGGGATCACCATCGGTGCGATACAATCCCACGGTAGTGGATGCGGCAAATCAGCTTCGCGAATCGGTAAGCAATCGACCGTTTCGGGTAGGGTGATATCGGGGCATATGCCGCGCAATTGAATAGACGAACCGTCGGGTAAATACCACTTTTGTACCGTTAATTTTACACCGCCCAAAGGGGTTCCAAAAGTTATGAGCGGAGGTATTTTGCTCATTTCAAGTAGCGCTTGTACCGAGCCCTTTCCGTGCGTCGTTTGCGAACCGAAAATGAGGGCACGATGCATGAATTGAAGCGCGCCGGCGGTAATTTCTGTTGCAGAAGCACTGAAGCGAGACGTTAGGATCATCAAAGGTCCGTCCCATACGGCACTTTGTTCATCCGCATACAATGCGTCTTTTTGCCCGTTCCCTTGGATTTGTACCACGGGGCATCGGTTTAAGAACAATCCCGCTAACTGTACCGCCTCTCCAAGCAAGCCCCCACCGTTGCGGCGCATATCCAAAATGATTCCTTCGATAGGAAACGTTTTCATTTGTTCGATTAAGCAACGAACATCCGATGATACCGAGTGCGTTTGTGTATCGTTTTCGCTTTCTTTCCCGTAAAACATCGGAATGTCGATCCATCCGATAGTATGATAGCGGTGAAAAGCGTCTGGTACGCTGAAGATCTTTGCAAACGCCAGTTTGTTTTCCATTTTGATTTCGTCGCGCACCAATTCCACGATTTTTCGCTGCGATGGATCGCCATTCACCGGTTGAATAAGCAAACGAACGGTTGTTCCTTTTTCTCCGCGAATGAGTTTGACGGAACGCCGCAAGGGCATGCCTTGAATCTCTACAAATGGCTTTTGTCCTTGTGCAACCGACAAAATTTTGTCGCCGACGTGCAATTGTCCGCACCGATCCGCTGGGCTTTCTGGCATGATTTCTGCGATACTGCACGTTCCATGCTCATCTTTTAAAACGGCGCCAATCCCTACAAAAGCATTTCGAAATTCGGCAAAAAAATCTTCCATGGAATTGGCGGATAAAAAATTGGTATGAGGGTCGTAAAATTGGGCCAAACTGTTGCAATACATTTCTTGTATCTCGTCGGGTTCAAACGATTGAATCGCCTGATTTTGGTGCAAGTACCGCTCTTTCAATCGTTCACGCGCGCTGGCTTCGTTTTTGAAAACAATTTCTTCCGTTAAGATGGTTTCTTCTGGGTCGGACTTTTGAGGGGAAGCGTCGGGATTGATTTCTTCCAGCAATTCGTGGTGATGGCACATCATTTCATTGAGCAATTCATGTTGAAGCCGTCGTTCCCATTTGGCGTCTAAAGCGGAAAAATTGGGCAAAAAGGTCGCTTCCTTGTATTCTTCTCGAAAGGTTTTGGAAGAGGAAAAATCAAAAGGCTTTGTTAATCGTTGGAGAATCCATTGCACGCGTTCTTGAAAAAGACGTTGGTATAAACTTGTGAGTAAAAAGCCAGGTGTTAAGCTTCCGGAATGCCACAATAATTCAAAAGAGGAATGGTATTCTTTGATAAACCAATCGATTTGCTCTTGGGTGAAAATCATTTTTCTTCCATCCAAAGCAGCAGCAAAGGATCGCAGTACCTCATCCACCGGCAAATTTTTGAGTTTTTTCCCAGAACAGTGAAATTGTTCGAGTAATTGAACAAATAGCACCGTTTCTAAGCGCATGTTCCCGGTGGCTTCTATCGTTTGACGAGAATTTAAAAAAAACGGAACGGAGGAAATGGTTTCTTTTTGCGTTTCTGCTTGGGGTGACAAAAAAGTTTTTTTTGAAGAAGGAACGGTTGCCGTTGTGGGATCGGTTGGTTTTTCAGCTTTTTGGACCGTTCCGTACAAGCTCCCTTCCCATGGATGAATCCAAAAAAAACTGCTGATCCAAAACATGTTTGCTAAAAATTTTTTCATTGCTACAAGCTTTTGCACTGGAAGAGGTTTGATAGAGCGAAAGGCACGTTTTGGTAAGAATGCCGATGAACTTGATACATCGCTTTTCGAGAAGATTTTTTGCGTTTGAAAGAAGGAAATAACCGATGCTTTGGGTATTCAATGGCAAGCCAACCAACGAGGATTCCACCGAAATGGGCGGAGTGAGCGACGTGCGTAAACCCTTGTATTTCGTAAAATAGAGTGTTCCAACCAGTGTAGGCGGTCAATGCCCAAAAACACCATTTCGCTTGAATGCGTACAGGAAAAAAGAAATACAGTAAGCCCGAGAACGATTTTTCGGGATTCTGTAGGCAGTAATAAGTAAACAGACTGCAGAGACCTGCGGAAGCTCCGACCAAAACCGAGGAATCCTGCTTGTGATGAACGAGGGTCCAAAAAATTCCCCCAACAATTATTCCGAGTCCATAAAGGAGGAGCCATCGTTGTGGCGATACAGTATCGTATAAAAGAAACCGCACGAACCCATACAGGAGGAGCAGATTGAACAAAAGATGCCACCCGTTGCGGTGGAGAAAAGAGTACGTGATCAACCGCCACGGTTGCGTCCAAGCAGATCCTTGATTGTTTAAGCACAACCAAGATTCGAACCATCGGCCACCAAACCAAACGGAAAGGGTTTCGTTCGCAATAAATGCACCCACATATCCCCAGAAAAGCCATCGAAAGGTAGAATTTTTGCGATCCTTCACATTTTTACCATTGCGTATTTTCCTTGATGTAGCAAGTTTTATCGATCAATGGTTTTTTCAGTTTCGAGGGAAAAGGAGAAATCGATGGACTGTCTGGATTTTAAAGCTTGCAGAACCCAAAAGAAAATCGTAAAAGAGCTCAGTTGTTATGAATGAAGTAGAAGCGTCCAAAAAAGAGGAAAAACCGCAAATATCCCAAGAAAAAGGAAAACATCCAGAAAATCCTTCTGTAAACTCTTGTGAAAGGAAAAAGGAGGATACCGTTCAGCCAATTGCTGATTTGGAAGCGCAGGTGCAAGAATGGAAGGAGAAATGTTTGCGTGCGGTGGCGGAATTAGCCAATGCTCGCAAGCGTTTTGAAAACGAAAAGGAAAGCGTTCGTTTTCATACCACGCAAATCATTTGCTTGCACATCATTGAGTTGTTCGATAGCTTTCGCATGGGGCTTACAAGCGCTGAGCAGCAAAAGCAAAAAATGGATTTGCAAAAAATAGACCCAAAAGTTTTAAAAGATTTTCAAATGATTTTTGAGGGGTTTCAGATGATTTTTCGTCAATTTCAGGCGCAATTAAAGTTGCTAAAGATTGAAGAGTTCCATCCGGTGCACGATCGTTTTGATCCACATGTGCAAGAAGCGGTTTCCCACGCTTATAGCGATACAGTTCCGGAAGATCATGTAATACAAGTCGTTCGTTCTGGGTACCGATGCGGCGAACGATTATTGCGTGCCGCATCCGTTGTGGTGTCGGATGGGAAAGAGCCTAAGAAAGCAGAAGCGTAGATGGCAAAGAAAGATTATTACGAACTCCTCGGCGTGTCGCGCAATGCGTCAGCAGATGAGATAAAAAAGGCTTACCGCAAGTTGGCGGTTCGATATCACCCGGATAAAAATCCAGGCGATAAAGCCGCGGAAGAAAAATTTAAGCAAATTTCGGAAGCTTACGAAGTTTTGAAAGATGAGAAAAAGAAGGCGATGTACGATCAATATGGACATGCAGCCTTTGAAGGCGGGATGAGCGGTGGCGGTTCTTCGCAAGGTGGTGGTTTCCAAGATCCTTTTGATTTGTTTCGAGAGGTTTTTGGCGGTGGGAATGGCCGCGGTGGTGGAATTTTTGAAAGCTTTTTTGGCGGTGGCAGTTCGGAGGCGGCTCAAGAGCGAGGAGCGGATTTGCGGTATGATTTGTCCATTACGTTAGAAGAAGCGTTTTCAGGGGTCGAAAAAACCGTGGCTTATCGTCGAAATGCTCCCTGTTCGTGTTGCCGCGGAACCGGTTGCGAACCAGGAACACATCCGCAAACTTGCTCGTATTGTCATGGGCGAGGGCAGGTGGTTACCCAGCAAGGATTTTTTAGCATGAGCCGGACGTGTTCTCGTTGCGGTGGAAGTGGGCAGGTGATTACAACGCCGTGTTCTCGTTGCCGTGGAAGTGGAGCGGAAGAGGAACGGACGCAAGTGAGCGTCAAGGTTCCGGCAGGGATTCATGATGGTGCAAAATTGCGATTTTCCCATTATGGTGAAGCGGGAAGAGGGGGTGCGGGAGATTTGTATATTCTGATTTCGATTCAACCGCATGAAATTTTTCAGCGGGATGGCAACAACCTCATTTTGCAGCAAGCATTACCGTTTACATTAGCAACGCTGGGAGGAACCATTCAAATTCCGACCCTTACCGGCGAAGCAAATTTGAAAATCCCATCTGGTACGCAACCGGGAACCTTTTTCAAGTTGCGCAACTATGGAATGCCGCAGATGAGAAGTTCAAGCAAGGGGGATTTGTTGGTACAAGTTTCGATCGAAGTTCCAAAAAAACTCAATCGAGAGCAACGCGAGAAATTGGAAGCCTTTTCAGAAGCAATGGGAGAAGTTGCGGCAGGGGCAAGAAGTGTAAAAAAAAAATAATAGATGCGTGGAATCGTTTTTTAAGAACGTTCTAATGCCTGCAATTCGTTTTTTGCGCATTTTTTGCTTTTTTAGCTACCATGAGTGGTTTGAGCGAACAAAACGCTTGACCTTTAAAAGAGGCTTTTCACAATAAAAATGTATTTTTAAAGATGGCACCAAAACCTCCTTCTCAAGCGGAATCATCGGACAAGGGCGAAGCGCTGAAACTTGCGGTTGCAGCCATTAATAAGCAGTATGGTGAGGGTGCAATTATGTGGCTTGGAAGTGCGGCCAAAATGGACATCTCGGTGGTTTCAACGGGTTCCTTAGCGGTGGATTTGGCATTAGGAGCGGGAGGGTTACCGCGCGGCCGTATTTGCGAGATTTACGGTCCAGAATCTTCCGGGAAAACAACGCTTTGTTTGAGTCTGATTGCCCAAGTGCAGAAGCAAGGAGGAAATGCTGCTTTTATTGATGTCGAAAATGCATTGGATCCCCGTTATGCAAAACGCGTAGGGGTGAAGGTGGATGATTTGTTGGTCGCGCAGCCGGAGAGCGGAGAGGATGCGTTGAATATTGTAGAAACTTTGATTCGATCGAATAGCGTGGATGTTGTGGTGATTGATTCGGTTGCAGCATTGGTATCCAGGGCGGAATTAGAAGGTCAAATGGGGGATGCACATGTGGGTTTGCAAGCCCGCATGATGAGTCAAGCGATGCGCCGTTTAACAGCGGCAATCAACCGAACAAAGTGTATTTGCCTGTTTACCAACCAAATTCGTGAAAAAATCGGCGTGATGTTTGGCAATCCAGAAACGACACCGGGTGGTCGTGCGCTGAAATTTTTTGCTTCCGTCCGTATGGAGATTCGTCGCATTGGGCAATTGAAAGATGCGGCAGGTTGCGTTGTGGGCAACCGCACGCGGTTGAAGGTGGTGAAAAACAAAGTGGCGCCTCCGTTTACCGAGTGTGAGTTTGATATTATGTATAACGAGGGCATTTCGCAATCGTCTTCGGTGATTGATTTGGGTATTGAATACGGGATTTTTGAAAAAAAGGGTGCGTGGGTTTCTTACCAAGGGAACTTGATTGGTCAGGGGCGCGAAGCGGCGAAGGACTATTTGAAGCAGCATCCTGATTTTATGGATCAAAGGGTTTGTGAAATCATTCAAAAAGTGCGTGTTTCAGGTGGAACCAGCTTGGCAAAAGGCGCTTTTGAGGAAAAGCCGGAAGAAGCGATTGCAAAAACGACATAAGATTTTTGGAAGGATTGTAATGACAGCTTGGTTAATGGTGATGTTGACATCGGCGTACGTGATCACAACGGTGGCGATGTACCGATCCAATCGGCAAACCGCGCAAGCGGCGCAAAAGCAAGCGGCTGCGGCCGTTTTGCAAGCGGAAGCGATTCAAAAACAAATCGAGGTCGCGCGCCTGGAGGCAGAGATTACGCAAAAACAATTGGATGAAAGCAAGCGGCAGTTTAAAGAAAATTTGCGTGCGCGTGTGGCACCGAAATTGGAAATTGTAAAAGATCGGATTCTTTACCTCACGTTTCACAATATTGGCCATACCATTGCGACCAATCTCAAGATTGAAATTTCGCAGCCCTGGCTGGAGTGTTTAAAAACCGGGCCTTTCCATCAATCTTACCTACAGTTGAGCAAACTTTGCGAGGGCAATCAGTGTTTGTTGATCGATGCCAAATGCACCGCGCAGATTTGCGATTTGTTCGATGCGGAAAGTTTCCAAAAATTGTGTGAAATTCCGCTCGAAATCAAGATTTCTTTTACCAGCGGTAAGGATTTGTACGAAAAAGTGTACCTGCCTTCCCTCAGCATCATGAAACCAAGCGTTCCCATGCTGGTTGGGTAATGAAGTTTTTAGAACTTATCATGGATCCCCAGTGGTATATGGTAATCATGACGGGATTGATGGCTTTTGCTGCGTGGTCGCAATGCAGAGCAGATAGACGATCTGTGAAGATAATGGAAGCGGCATATCGGGCGCATGTGGTTGTGAAATGTGAATTTCACGGTAAATATGATATTAGCATACAAGTGCATAATGTGGGTAAAACTCCGGCTACCGATGTGCAGATTAATATCCCGGATGAATGGAAAGAATTTTTTAAAGATGTGCGTTATGGAGTACCACCTTATCCTACTGTTTTGGATAATGTAGAGCGCTATAACTCTTTAAAAACCTTAGGTCCTGGTGAATGGTGGCCTTATATAATGTTGCACAACTACGAAAATCATCCCCATCTCGTTGAAGAGTTTTTGGAGAAGGGTTACTTCCGTTTGCCAATTGGCTTGAGTTATAAAAGTGGGGACAAGGAGATTAGGAAAAAAATGTTAGTTGATGGATATAAGTTTATGGAAAGGATGTTTCAGGAGATAGAGAAGGAAAAGGCAGCTTCGCAAGCCAATCCTCCAAAATGACAACGGCGGCGGTGGAATCCAAGATGCCGCGGTTTTTTTGAGCTTTGGCCTGTGCAAGCGGCTGGCGATCGGCTCCGATGAACGTTCGGGCGGTTTGGGTAGATAAGCGTTCATCTTGAAAAGCAATCGGAACGGGCAGGTGCGCTTGCAGTTGTTGCGCAAACGACCGAACTTCTTGCGCGCGGGAGCCTTCGGTGCCGTCCATGTTTATCGGGAGGCCGATGATCAACCGGCTGACGTTGCGTTCGCGAAGCAGCTGCTGCAAGGATTGTACCACTTGCGAGAAGGAATGGACTCGAATGGCCGGTAAGGGAACGGCTATTTGTAAGGTGTCCGATCCCCAAGCGAGACCGATCCATTTACGGCCGTAATCAATACCGATCAAATCCATATGATTAGGAAACGTGGAGGGCTGTGATCAACCAAGGGTTCGATTTTGGAAGGGTAGGAGCCCAAATCGCGAACTTCTTATTCTCCGGTACAAAGGATGCGCATCGGAGCTGATTGATGATGGTGGTTGTGAAGCAAGACAGTGTTTACAAAGGATGAGCATGGTTTGCTTCTGCGTTTTTGCGGAAAGAGAGAAGAGCAAGAATGGTTCCCGTTAGCCAAAAATTGAAACGAATGGAAAAGATGAGGAGAGAAAAGAAGAACAGCCCGGCACTGACCACTGATAAGATAACTAAGGTGTATGCAAACGTCGCAAGAGTGGTTTCTTTGTTTAGCCAATGGGAAACCCTTGGGTTTGCATCCAGCAACGGGTAGGATTTTTTTCTCTGCGGATGTTCTTTTTCGCAGCAATCACAGGTGTAATGTCCTAAAATCATGGTAGACACGAATAATCCATTGATGCCGCATAAAAAAGAGAGCAGGCCGATTTTGCTCCATTTCAGCCGAAGGGTGCCCAAGCTATCCGAGTGCTTTTGCATCCATTGAGACAAGTTTCCGGCGATACCCGTAAGGATCCAAGAAAAAATCCATCCTATTATGAAGAAGGTGCCTACAAATCGCCCTAAGCGCCCCATTGTCTTTTGGATTGCGATAAAAAGCGGGAAATTAAGCAAGCAAGCGATCCCGCACCCAATCCACAAACGACGCGCTGTGATGCTATTCTTCGGCATCTTTCCCGCAGCACTTTTTGTATTTTTTCCCACTTCCGCAAGGGCACGGATCATTTCGGCCAACTTTGGGCCCTTCGCGTTTGACAGGCTTGGGTAATTCAATTTCGGGAGAAGATGCGTCGGTCGCTTCCAAAGGAGAATGGCCCGTTTCTGAAGAAGAAAAGCGTGCGTGTTGTTGCAAGTTTTCCAATAACGTTTGAATGTTTTCCGGATGGCTAAAGGCGCGGAACAGTTGATAACAAACATCTTGACGCATTTGAGCCATCATCCACTCGAAGCAGTGATACGCTTCAACTTTATATTCCACCAGCGGATCTTTTTGCCCATACCCACGGAGGCCGACGCTTTGTCGCAAGTCATCCAGCTCCGTTAATTGATCTTGCCAATTTTTATCGATGGCACGCAGGAGCACAAAGCGAGCGATTTGGGTAGAAACCTCTTCCCCTTCAATGGCTTGCTTTGCTTGGTACGTATATTGAAGCTTTTCGAGTACTTGTTTGGAAATGGATTCGGGTGATGGATCGGAAAAATCTTTTTCGCTTAAAAACAGCGGGAATTGCAAATTTAGCCAGTGAAGAAATTGCGCAAGCGTATCGGCATGGGCCTGTGTGCCACTTTTTTCATCCATTCCGCTCAAGCGCGCCTGAATCTCTTCGCGAATCAGATCCCAAATCATGGAAATGGGGGATTCCATCCGAAGCGTTTCATTGCGCAATTGATAGATGATGGTTCGTTGTTTGTTGAGGACGTCGTCATATTGCAACAAGCGCTTCCGAATGGCATAATTGTGCTGTTCAACCTTTTTTTGCGCCGATTGAATGGAATGGTTTAAAATTGGATGATCTAAGGCTTCTTCGTCATCCATAGAACGTTCTAAAAATGCGCCAATTTTCCCCGCGTTCGCAAACAAACGCATTAAGTTATCTTCTAATGAAATGTAAAATTTCGAGCGACCGGGATCTCCTTGACGAGCGCAACGGCCGCGCAACTGTCGATCAATTCGCCTCGATTCATGGCGTTCGGTGCCCATTACAAACAACCCGCCTCGTTCGGCGACTCCTTCGCCGAGCTTAATATCTGTTCCACGGCCTGCCATATTGGTGGCAATTGTAACCGCACCCAAATTGCCCGCCTCGGCAACAATTTCGGCTTCTTTTTGATGATTTTTTGCATTCAGGACGTTGTGAGGAATGTTGGCTTTCTTGAGCAATTGACTGAAAATTTCGGAAGATTCTACTGAAGTTGTTCCGACCAAAACCGGCTGCCCTTTTGCATGTGCCTCTTGGATATCCTTCAGTACAGCTTTGTTTTTTGCCGATCGGGTTTTGAAAACAACATCGTTGTCATCCTTTCGAATGCACGGCTTGTTGGTTGGAATCGCCATGACGTTGAGGCGATAAATATCAAAAAATTCTTGCGCTTCGGTTTCCGCCGTACCGGTCATGCCTGCTAATTTTTCGTACATACGAAAGTAATTTTGTAGGGTGATCGTTGCGTAGGTTTTGGATTCTTTTTCCGGATGAAGCCCTTCTTTCGCTTCAATGGCTTGGTGGAGACCATCGCTCCAGCGTCGGCCTGGCATCGCTCGGCCGGTGTTTTCATCGATAATTACCACCTTCCCATCTGCAACGATGTATTGGTCGTCCCGTTGATACAAGGTGTACGCACGCAGTAATTGATGAGTGCAATGAATGGAATTGCTGCGAGCGTTGAATAACGCTTCGGCTTCTTGCTTTTTCCCGAGCTTTTGTTGTGCGGATAACGTTGTGTCGGTATCGATGAGGCTAAAAAGGGTCGGTAAATCGGGAAGGGTAAACGCATCTTTGTCTTTTGCGTTTAAAGCGGTGCGTCCTTTTTCGGTTAAATCCGACTCTTGCGATTTTTCTTCAATGGTGTAGTACAGCGCCTCTTTTAAATCATAAGCGCGTTGACGGTTGTATTCGGCGGATAATTGCGTCTCAAATTTGTTGTACGCGCGGCAAATGCGTCCTTCTTCCAGCATATGCAGCAAGGCGCTATTTTTTGGATTCGCAAGCTTGACTTGGTACAGTTTTTCCAGCCCTTTTTCCAAATCTTCCGGTTGGGTACCTTCTGCCAAAAGCGGCTTGGCTTCCTCCATCAAATCGGCGCAAAGGCGCGTTTGTAGTTGATAAAGATGATGAATACCCGATTTTAATTGTACAAATAAAGCGCCGGAATCATCATTTTCTTCTTCTCCCGAAATAATCAAGGGGGTGCGTGCTTCATCAATTAAGACCGAATCGACTTCATCGACGATGCAAAAATAATGATCGCGCTGCACTTGATCTTCTGCGCGCAATGCCATTCCGTTGTCTCGCAAGTAATCGAAGCCGAATTCCGAAGCGGTCCCGTACGTGATGTCTTTGCGGTACGCTTCATACCGTTCTTGCGAATCCATATCGTGCTGAATGCAGCCAACCGATAGCCCGAGGTAGGAAAATAAATGCCCCATCCAGGTAGAATCGCGACGGGCTAGGTAATCATTGACCGTGACCAACTGGCAATTTTTTCCCGAAAGAGCGTTTAAATACAAGGGGAGGGTTGCGACGAGGGTTTTTCCTTCACCGGTAGCCATTTCTGCGATATATCCGCGGTGTAGCGCAATCCCGCCGATGAGTTGCACGTCGTAGTAGACCATGTCCCACGTGAACGTATGGCCGCAAACTTCTAGGGAGGAGCCGCATAACCGACGTGCTGCATTTTTCATCGTCGCGAAGGCCTCGGGAAGAAGCTTGTCCAACGATTCGCCTGCCTGATGTCGCTTTCGTAAAACTTCGGTTTGTGCTTGTACCTGTTCTTCTGGCCAGGCTTGCATTTGTTGCTCGAGCGCGTTAATCTTCGCCACGATCGGCTCGCAGGATTTTTGAAATTTTCGGTAATGTCGTCCAACAAACAGTTGTAAAAAATTTTTCAACATAAAATCTTATTTTACAGCATAAGAATTTTTATGCAAAAAGCGACTGCAAATATTTTTTAAAAAAATCCAAAAATTCAAACAATCAACCAAAAGTTTTACGAATTGTATGAAATGATTATAGGCTGGCGAAGCGGGCCGCTTCCATGGATAAAAGATTCTAGCTGCTTGACCGGATTCGAACCTCGACAAAAAGAGTCAGAATCTTCTGTGCTACTGTTATAGCTCACTTAGTATATTCTTTTGCAATTTTTTCTACCGTTTGTTCTGATTCCTTCTGAATTATCGCTTTGTTTTTTTCGAGTACTTTTAATGCATTTTTCAATGCAGCCGATGCTTTCATTTGCTCTTGCAGATATTTTTCCTTTATCTGCTTGTATTTAAGAATACTATCATTTGTCGCCTGTAACTCTTTATTTATCTGACCTTTCTCATAGATCTTAGCTGTGGACAACTTCTTCGTAAGCTCTCCCAATTGCTTATTGGCTTTTTTAAGCTTAGCATCGTAAGAATTTATGCAATCAAAAGCAAATGATAAAGATGAGTAATGATTCTCAATCTGATAACATAATTCGAGCATCTGGAATATTAAGGTCTTTGGAGAGTTAATTGTCATGATAAATGCTTCCTCGCGCTCGCAATTTTTTATTACCAAATCCTCAAGTATATAGGAATACGACGCAGGTGGTTTCAGAGATAGAGATTTCAAAAAAGAATATACAGGACATAAAAGGCCAAATTTAATCTTAATAGATGAGTTCTTCTCTGGCAAAAGAAGAGTGTTACTTGCGCTTTTAATCTGCAACTTTTGTGTTGTGCTTATAGGATTTTTATTACCGATACCCGGTAGGTGATACGTGATATTATCCCTACCTTGTATCGAAACGTAAGTCATATCCTGGTATAAAATGATAACAGCTAATGCCGGCAATAAATGGTTTTTTATATATTGATCGTTAGGTACCTTCTTACCTCCCTTGTTTAGGAATAGCCACTTGTCCATATTTTTGTCTACTCTAAAAGCCTTTGTCAAGTCCTTCTTACATCCTGTATAACATGGATACTCTTTAAAAATATCGAGCATATTCGCCATTACTGTAGATGGTATAATCGTTTCCAGCTTTTTTCCCTTAGTTTTTTTATCATCATCTTCTTC
>JAGDCJ010000023.1 GCA_017958565.1 Opitutales bacterium | reverse complement strand
GTTTTCAAGGGATAGGGCAAGCGTGCCGCGAATGGTTGTTGCAGCAAAAACTGCCCTTCATCGTTGCAGTAGGTTGGGATACGCGCGAGTCGGGTCCTGTTTTTGCTAAAGCGTTTGCAGAGGGGATGGGGAAGGGTGCGGTGGTTCGCTTATTGGGCGTTACCCCAACCCCCGCCATTTCTTTTTACGTGGAACAAGAAAACCTGTCTTTAGGGGTGTCGATTACCGCGTCCCATAATCCGTATACCGATAATGGTCTAAAATTGTTTTGCAAAACAGGCTCAAAGTTACGGAGAGAAGAAGAGGAGGAAATTGAGCGATACTGTCAGAAAGAATTTCGAAAAAAAGCGGGATCGGTAGCGATGCAAAAGGTATCAGGGAATGAATATTTTGTAGCAGCGTGGAAAAAACGATACCCAAAAGATTGGTTAAAAGGTTGTCGGTTGGTTTTGGATACAGCCAATGGGGCGACGACCTTTACAACGTTGCCGTTGTTACAATTGTGGGGAGCCGATGTGATTTGCTTGGGGAATCATCCAGATGGGAAAAATATCAACCGTGATTGTGGAAGCGAGCATGTAGATCGTTTGAAGGCAGCGGTAAAGGAGCAGCATGCATGGTTAGGGTTTGCGCATGATGGCGATGGAGATCGGTTGGTTGTGATCGATGAGCATGGGGAGCGATTGGATGGAGATGCGCTTTTGGGCTTGTTAGCGCTCGATTTTCATCAGCAAAATGCATTGAAACAAAATTGTTTGGTTGTTACCGAGGAAAGCAATTCGGGGCTTGCAGAATCTTTGAAACCCTTTGGGATTCGAGTGGTTACGTGTGCTGTTGGCGATCGCAATGTGTTTTATACATTAGAAAAAGAAGGAGGATGCTTCGGCGGTGAAAGCAGCGGACATATGATTTTTAAAGATGAAGCACCGACAGGGGATGGTTTGCGCGCGTTGTGCGTTTTGTTGGAATTAGCAAAAGTTCGCCCCTTGTGGAAACGCGCTCAAGCCATTACCTTGCGACCGAAATGCGAACGTTCCTTGTGTGTGGAGCAGAAAATTCCTTTGGAGCAATTAACGCGCTTACAAGCAACGCAAGCTCGTTTGCAGTCGATGTGCGGGCGTGTTCATATCCGTTATTCAGGCACGGAAAACAAGCTGCGGTTTTTTGTAGAAGCGGATACATTGCCCCATTGTGAAGAAAGAATGCAATTGTTATTGCAAGCAGCGGCGGAGGATTTTCAAGCTTTGTACCGGTAATTTTGTGCCAATTTTTCGAACAATTGCCCCCGTTCTTCGAAGGAAGAAAATTGATCCCAGCTGGTAAAGCCAGGGCTTAGTACTAACGAAAAAGGCTCTTGTTGCGGAAGTTGCCGAAAAACGTTTTCCAAACAACCCGCTACCACGATCGATGCATGGAATTCCGATGCGTGTTGGGCCAATTGTTGCCCGGTTTCTCCTATGAGATAAATCGTTTGAATGGGGTACGCACGAAACGTTTGGATAAAAGAAGATAGATCTTCTCCTTTCCCGCCGCCGCCGAGAATCCAACACAGATGAGGTAAATGTTTCACGCTTTCCAACGCCGCTTGTACTGCGTGTAAGTTGGTTCCTTTGGAATCGTTCCAAAAGGTGGTTTCGCCGATTCGTCGGCAACAATGCAAACGATGCGGTGGTTGCTGAAAATTTTCCAAGCAAGTATGAAGGGTCTTTTCAGGAATGTGCAGCGCTTGTGCAAAGGTGCGCACGAGTAAGAAGTTTTCTTGCTGCCCATGAGAAAAACACGCCGGAAAATGGTGCAACCACGTTGCTTCTTGGTCGATGGAAGGTGCGAATACGAGGTCGCAGGTGAGCGGTGCAGGGAAGTCGGCCTTGTGTAGTTGGAGCGAATGCCCGCAAAAGCAGGCTTTTTGTGTCAATTCGAGCAAGTGAGCTTTGGCAGAAAAATAGTTTTGGAAACTTCCATGGTAATTGAGATGATCGGGTGCAATATTCGTCCATAGGGTGTAGGTTGGGCGTAAAAATTGAAGCGAAGCAGCTTGAAAGGAGCTGACTTCACAAACATACGTTCCTTCGTCGGGAAGCATTTTTGAGGCAACGGCTTCGGATAAAACGGTGCCGTTGTTTCCGACCGATAGGGCCTTTTCTCCGTTTTCTCGAAGCAATTGCGCAACGATTTCTGTGACGGATGTCTTCCCGTTGGTTCCTGTGACAGCCACAAGGGAATTCGAAAAGCAAGTGGCGGCAAAATCAAGCTCGGGAATGCACAAAATTTCATTGTCTTGCGCTTGTTGACGCCATGGGTGTTGTGGAGAAAATCCAGGGCTGACAATGCAGATTCCGTAATCTTGAAAATGAGGCGTTGTAGAGTGGCCTTTTTTTTCGTCGCATAACTCGTACGATAGGTGTAATGCCTCGCATAAGTGTGCAGCGCCTTTCCCCGATAAGCCAGCTCCAAAAATACCTACCGTTGGTTTGCGTTGTAGGAATTTTCGAAGAGGGGTATCAATCATCGCAGTTTTAACGAAAGCAGTCCGACGAAGGCGCACAGGAGAGAAACAATCCAAAAACGGATGACGATTTTGGATTCTGGGATGTGGGATAATTCAAAATGATGATGCAAGGGACTCATTTTGAAAATGCGTCGATGAAAGAGACGGCGAGAGGTGCGTTGTAGAATCACCGATAGCGTTTCGACCACAAATACGAAGCCGACCAGAATCAAGGTAATCGCTTGGTGGGACATAAGGGCGATGCAGCCGATCCAGGTACCGATCGCCAGTGAACCGGTATCGCCCATGAAAATTTCCGCAGGGTAGGTATTGAACCACAGAAAGGCGATTCCGGCGCCCGCAATGGTGAGGCATAATACCGTTAGTTCTTCTACGCCCGGTAAATAGGGCAGATGGAGATAGTGAGCAAAAACAATATGGCTCGTGACGTAGGTAAAGATGGTGTACGTGAATAAAACCGTGAGAGAACAAATGGTCGCAAGGCCATCAATACCGTCGGTTAAATTGAATGCATTGCTGGTTCCGGAGATCACCAAAAACCAATATAAAAAAAGTATGGCGGTCGGTAAAGTGGCCCATAGGGGAATTTTGCAAAAAGGAAGGTATACCTGATGAAGGGTGGCGTTGCAATGGGGTATGCCAAGCAAGAGAAACAGCAGGATGATGGTGGTGAGTCCTTGGGCAAACAATTTCCAGTACCCCGATAAACCTCGCGTATTTTGCCGTTTCAGTTTTAAGCCATCATCGATCATCCCCACCACTCCCATCCATAATCCGGCAAAAAGCGCGCTGTAGCTATAAATATTGGGCCTTAACCAGAGTAGGCTTGAAAGAAAAACGCCCGAAAGAATCGCTAGCCCACCCATCGTTGGAATTTGTTTTTTCGAAGCATGTAAGGCGGCTAAGTGTCCGATGATCGAAGCATCTCGTCCAACGTCTTTTACTTTTGCGCGACGTAAGGCGGAAAAGATTTTTGGCCCGACGAAAAGTCCCCAAAGGAGCGCGGTAAACAGCGCCATAGAACCCCGAAAAGTGATGTATCGAAACAGTCGAAAAGGTCCCCAAATGTGTTCCAGTTGATGTAAGTAATACAGCATGCTTTATCGTATCACATCATTCAGAAAAATTGTTAGAAAGAACAGAAGAAATTTTTCAAGCGACCAAGGGTAAAAATTATGGTGGCTAGAATCGGAATCGAACCGATGACACAAGGCTTTTCAGGCCTCTGCTCTACCGACTGAGCTATCCAGCCACAACATTTTCATCAGACATAACAAATCGCTGTGCGTCAATCTTTTTCTAGGAAACACGCGGTGTCCCCAAAAGGTTTCCGTAGAAAACAAACGCTTTATCGTTGTGTGAATGAGGGAATCGAGGCATGGTAAAATCGTTCTACTATGCCGAAGTTATTTTTGCTAGCCGGTGCAACAGCTTCCGGGAAAACAGAATTCGCTTTGCGGTTTGCACAACAGCATCATTGCGAAATTCTTTCGTGCGATGCATCGGCGTTTTATCGAGGGATGGATATTGGGACCGCAAAGCCAACGCGAGAAGAACAGCAAATGGTTTGCCATTGGGGGATCGATATTTGTGAGCCGAATGAGTATTTTTCAATTAAAGATTTTGTGCGTTATGCGCAGCGGTGCGTGGAGGAGATTACCCAGCGAGGGAAAAATGTGCTGGTGGTGGGTGGTTCGGGGTTTTATCTAAAAAGCTTTTTAGAGCCAGTGGCGGATGAAGTGTCCCCTAGTGCGGAGATCCAGCAGGAGATTGCAGATTTGGAAGCGGTTGGTGGGGAAAAAGCATGTTGGGAGCGCTTGAAAGCGTTGGATCCAAATCTACCGTTCGATTGGGAGGTTCGCAATATTCGGAAAGTAAAAAAAGCGTTGGCGCGATGTATGGCGACCGGTCTGCCGGTACAAGAATCGTTGCGACGATTTCAGCGGCAACCCGTTCCTTATCCTTCGCTTCCTAAAGTGACATTGTACCTTTGTGTACCATTGGAGGTGATGAAATTGCGTATTCGTTTGCGTACGCATGCCATGTTGCAAAAAGGGCTGATTGAGGAAGTGCGGCTTTTACAGAAACAAGGGAAATTGCTCCCGAACCGGCCGGCCTCTTTAGCCATTGGTTATCGCGAAACGCTAGCCTTTCTCCAGAACAAGCTTCCGTTTGAAGCATTAGAGTCGTCGATTGTGAAAAATACCTATGCATTGGTAAAAAAACAGGGGACTTGGTTTCGGCACCAAATTGCGTTCGATCGTTATCTATATTAGGGAACAAAAAGGAATTGCCTTTAGATGGGAAAATCGTTACAATTCTCTAAAAGAGAGAAAAAAGTATTTTAGAACATAGTTGGCCTTTGTTGCATGTTTCACAGGAAATTTTTGCGCATGTATGGGAGGTACTTATCCAGCAAATGGTAATTAGGAAAGAACATGTGCAAGCCTTGGGTCATGGAAGTATGCCCGAGGTGTTAAAAAATTTACAGAAGGTGTGAGGGAATGGAACCATCCTTCGGCGTTACTCTTTCTTCGAATGCGACCACTTTTGCTTGTTTTGCGCCACATGCGTATCGTGTAGAAGTGCGCATTTTTAAACAGGGTGAAAATGAAATTTTTCCGCTTACTTGCCATCCAAGCGGAGTTTGGTCGGTTACGATCGAAAAAAATTATGTTTCCTATGGTTATTTTTTTCGTGTGTGGGCTCCAGAATGCCAAGAGTTGGTTGATCCGTATGCTGTGCAATTGGATCCCTCGATAGGTTGTGGAAAAATTGTGGACCTGCAACCGTTGCCGAAAGATGGCTTTCAAACACCTTCGATGGCAGATTTGGTAATTTCGGAAGTCCATGCACGCGATATCCTTGCGTATACAAAAACTTCCAAAAATCTTTCTATTTTTGCGCAATTGCAGCAATTTTTTGAACAACCGAATACATTTTCCGACTTGGGTGTGAATGCGATCGAGTGGATGCCGTGGATGGAATTCGATACGAATTCGATGCATGCGTATCATTGGGGATATATGCCAGCGCATTTTTTTGCTCCGTCGAGTACTTACGGAACTCCGCAAGAGCTGCAGCGGTTGATTCAAACCCTGCATGCTCATGGTTTCGCCGTCATCATGGATGTGGTCTACAATCATGCAGGAAAAAAGAATGACCTGCTTCGATGGAGCGAAAGAGAGTGTTTTCGGCATGATGCCTCTGGAAAGCGAACCAATGACAGTGGCTGCGGCAATGATATTCGCACCGAACATCCGATGATACAACGACTCATCATCGATAGTTTACGGCATTGGATCCAAACGTATCAAGTAGATGGTTTTCGTTTCGATTTGGCAGAATTGCTGGGGTTGGAATGCTTGAGGACGATAGAAAAAGAATTGCGTTTGATAAAGCCAGATGTGATCTTGATCGCCGAACCTTGGAGTTTTCGTGGACACATTGCGCAGGCGTTAAAAGGGAGCTCCTATGCGTGTTGGAATGATGGCATGCGCGAATTTTTATGGCGTTACGTGCAAGGGCAAGGAAGTTGCGAAGAATTGTTGTATTTTTTGGCAGGATCAACCGGAGCATTTGGTGCAACCGCGCAACAGTCGATTAACTATACGGAGTCGCATGATGATTATGCTTGGGTGGATCGATTAGATGGGGAGGGTGAAGCGATCCGTCGGAAAACGCACATGATGTTTGCAATTTTACTGCTATCGTTGGGCATTCCGATGTTAGCAGAAGGGCAAGATTTTTTGCGCTCCAAGCAGCATGTACGGAATACGTACTGCCGTGGCGATTTGAATTTTTTGAATTATGAACAGCTGCAAGCCCATGCCTCTACCCATGCGTATGTTCGATCATTGATCCAATTACGCGCTTCCCAATGGGGACAATTGCTCAAAATTGCCAAACCGACCCCGGGATATTTTCGTCCTTTTTATGCCGAAAATTCTTCTGCTCTTTGCGTGTGTTGGAATGCCGATGGTTCTTGCGGTGAATCGCAATTGTTGCTGGCGTTGAACCCTCATCATGTTTCGGTTCGTTTCCATTTCCATGATTTTCCAACGGAAGCTTTCCGGGCGATTGCCGATACGGACGCATTTCCTCCCAAAACTCCTTTACACCTATCAAAAACATGGGCCTTAGATCCTCTTTCTTGCGCACTGTTTATCCGCCCGTAAGTTTACCGTTATTCGGCGTTGCTGCAACCGATCCCTTTAGTGAGCATGGGAAACATGTTTCCATTGCGGAACAAGGTAACTTGCCGCGTACTGGAAGAAACCGTGATCGCGAGGCAGTCGATGGCTTTTGAAATGGCGATTGCCGCTGCATGACGCGTTCCAAAACCTCCCGGAAGAGCGATACGTTCGTTGATTTTGACCAAACTGCCGGCGCTTTCAAGGATGCCGTTCCCATTAATAATAAAGGCACCATCGAGCAAAGCGTATTCTTTGATCGTTTCATCGATGGAAGGTTGGAGAATGTTGCGGTCATTCGCGCTGTATCCAAAAAACGGGTTTAGAACAAGCGGTTGGACGAACGGAGATAGGTTTTTACTTTCACCGAGGATAAAGAGGCAACCAATCGGTTTCCCTTCACGTCCTTCAACAGCCAATTCGGTTGCGAGGGACAGAACCCGTTCGAAAACTTCTGGTAAAACGTGAGCCGGTAAAAGATCGCTTGCTTGTGAAAAAATGGGAGAAATTTCCCGTTTGACTTCAAACCATAAGAACGTATCCAATTGATCGCTGTGGGGTAAGCCACCTAGGCAACCAACGCGATCGTTATCATCGATATAATGATGCAAAAGTGCCAACAAAATTGCGCTTCGAAGTTGCGTCATCCGTCCATTGGCAAAAAGACGAATGGGTAAGATATAGTGAGAGCCTTGATGGGAGGCTTCTTGTGCCTGTTGCGTCACAATGATCCACTTTAAGCCTTTTTCTTCCGGTAATTCGTTCGATGGGATCGCGGTTGTGAACGTATCTTGGAAAAAAAAGATCGAGGAGCATTTTTCCATTTTTGCCAACAAAACGGCTTCTTTTAAGAAAGAATGGTTACAACTTGGAAAATCTTGAGTGAGAGGAGTCATTGTTTACGAGCTTTGCAAAGGATTTGAGAAAGGTGCGGCGGATGGTTGAGGGCCTTTCCCTAATTCAATTTTTTTATAAGAAATACGCGTATGTAGCATCGTCATCAAGGCTTCTTGAAAAGTTTTTCGGATGGTTTCTAATTCTTTTAAGGTAAAGGTGCAATTTTTTAGCTGACCATCTTCTAAGCGTTCTTGTAGGATACGATTGATGAGCGTTGTGATGGCTTCTGGGGTTGTTTTTTCTAAACTGCGGCTGCTGGCTTCGATGGCGTCTGCTAAGAAAATAATTGCTGATTCTTTAAATTGTGGTTGCGGACCTTCATATCGAAAGAGGGTTTCGTCAATCGTTTCAGATTCTTTTTTCATCAATTTCGCTTTTTGGTAAAAATATTGCATCCAAAACGTTCCATGATGCTGCCGAATGACATCTTGAAGGATGCGCGGCAAGTGGTGCTTTTTTGCGAGAAGAATGCCTGTTTGTATGTGTCCTTTTAGAATAGTTGCGCTTACGGCAGGCGGTTGATCGAGGTGTGGATTTTCGCCTGGCTTTTGATTCTCCGTAAAATAATTGGGTTGTTCCATTTTCCCGACGTCATGATACAACGCGCAGCAGCGACAGATCAACGGATTGGCTCCTACTTCCTTGGCAACTTTTTCGGATAATGCGGCAACCATCAGGCTATGATGATACGTACCGGGAGCCATTTCTTGCAGCTTTCGCAAGAGTGGATGGTTGTAATTGGTTAAACGTAAGAAGGTCATATTCGTGGTGTGCCGAAAAGGTTTTTCTAAAAAAGGAGTTAAGAGGAAAACTAGGAAAAGGGTCCAAAGGGCGCTGACGAAAATTGCAGCGATTTGTTGCGAGCATCGCATCTGATCGAGGTGTTGAATCACAAAGCTGTAAATAAATACAATAATCGCTTGCAGACAAGCTCCGCGAAGAATCGTATATACAATATGCTTTTTCGATTGAATGTTTTTACATAAAAAGACGAAGTAGTAACCAACGATGGAATCGCATAAAAAGGTTTCGAGTCCTCCGGATAAAAGAATGGTTTTGAGGCCAATGGCAAAAAAAGTCAGGAGAACGCCTGCAGGGACATCCACCAGGGTAGTCATCAAGATACTTGGGAGAAACGTAGGGATCAGTAGGGTCGATAAAAATTGCAAATGGTAGACGGGTTCAACGGGAGAGGTGTAACAAAAAAATACTGTTCCACGCATCAAGAGGAGGTAGAAATAGATCAAAATGCTTGTTGCGATTTGCAGCCGTTTGGAGGTCCGTAACCGTGTGGAAGATAACGAAAGCCATACAAGGGAAAGGGACAAGAGCAGCGCCAGCAAAAAAACTTTCTTCTGCAACACATGGGTTCGCTCTTCATCGTATTCGCTTTGTTTCGATAAGGCTTGTTGATAAGCTTGGTAGCATTCGAAAATTTCTGGTGTAACTTTTTGCCCTTGTCCCACAAGGACATCACCGGCTTCAACGGCAACCGTTACATTGGGGGTCAATTCAACAAATTGTCGGATTTTTTCTTGCGTTTGATAGGCATCGAACAGAAGGTTCGGGAGCAGGCCGTGGCATAAGATATGGAACAAGGCATTTGCAAGATCATACTCATTCGTAAGGGAAAAAATACGTGTTCGAAGGATTTGCAGAGCATTTTCAAGGGTTAGGAGCTGATTTTGCAGGAGATTGTTCGGATAGGAAGAGAGAAAACTTTGCGAATCTTCACAAATTCCTTTTTTGGTAATTTCTTGAACGATGAACAATCCTTCTTCGAGTAAATGGTTACGCAGGTTGGGTTTGAGCCGGAGTAAGGTTTCGATATCATTTTTTTCGATGGATAGGTAGTGCGTGTTTTCAAATTTTGTCAGGAGGTTTTGAAGCTCTTCTGCCTTTTTTTTTGCATCCGAGGCAGTGTTCAGATCTTGCTTTAGCGCTTCTATTTTTTGTGAAAAATTATAAAAAATGCTTGTATCTAATTGATAAACCGGTGGAACCATTTGCCGACGTTCTTCCTTGAGCGCTTGCGTTTTGAGATCACTGATGTATTCAAAGGAAATGCGGGCAATCAAGCGTGATTTTGCAAATTGTCCCACGGAAAGGATCGAACGAAGATCCATTTGTTTCCAAAAGGAGAGAAAAGCGAGGCCGATAAAAAAAACGATAACCGCGCAAATTTTGAGCAGAAACGAAAAAAAATGCGTGCGTTTTTTGGTGCTTTTCTTGGTATTTTGTAAGGCTTGCTCCAGCGGCTTTGGACGATGAAAAAGGGGCATCTTATACAAATTTCTTCAATCGTTTGTACATTTCCTTGAGTGCGATTGGCAAGACGCGGGTTTCTCCAATGACCGGCATGAAATTGGAGTCGCCATCCCATCTGGGGACGATGTGAACATGCAGGTGATGTGGAATCCCCGCACCGGCAACACGGCCGAGATTCATGCCAATATTCAACCCTTCCGGTTGAAGAGCTTTGGTTAATAAGTTTTCCGCAAAGATCACAAGATCGGTTAACCCGGTACGTTCTTCAGGGGTTAATTGGTGGAGGCGTTCTACCGGACGATAAGGAATTGCCAATAAATGTCCCGCGTTATAGGGAAACGAATTCAGCATTAAATAGCAAGATTTTGTACGGTATAAAATGTAATTTTTTTCGTCATCACCTTCTTTTGGTAATGCTTCGAATAGCTTGTCGTATTGTTTGCGCGGTGCTTCGATATACTCATACCGCCAACCAGCGTATAAACGTTCCATAGCATTATCATCATACGCGATCGAGAAGAAATGTCGAGAATTCGATAAAACGGAAAATTTTTATGCGATTTTTTCTCCAACGTAAATCCTGTCATAAGGATGCCCATACACGTAATAATGCCGTAAAGCAGCCAGCCAATTCAGAGCAGGAATTTTAAAAATGACTTTAGGATGGCAGCTTATTTTATCATTGAATAGGTTGAGAAAATGAGCCATCAATAGGCTGATGGCAGATGCAAAAACGATGACGCCGATGTTTCAGCAATATTTGTCGGTGCATGAAAAATTACCCAAAAATACCGTTTTATTTTTCCGCTTAGGGGATTTTTATGAAATGTTTTTTGAGGATGCGGAAAATTGCTCGAAATTGTTAGGGTTAACTTTAACGCAGCGAAATGGTGTTCCGATGGCCGGCATTCCTTTCCATGCCTCTGGAATGTATATTGATAAATTGCTGAAAGCAGGGAAGAAGGTAGCCATTTGCGATCAAATGGAAGAGGCGAAACCGGGAAAGTTGGTGGAGCGATCATTGACGCGAATTTTGACGCCTGGAACGGTGCTGGAAGAGGCACAAATCGAAGCGAAAGCGCATCATTATCTTGTTTGTGTCAATCGAGAAATGGAACGGTTATGTGCGGCGTGGATCGATTTATCTACCAGCGAATTTCAAATTGCTTCGGAAAGCGATAGCGAAAGTTTGTTGTCTTTTTTGATTGCGTTGGATCCGAAAGAAGTTGTTTTGTCCGAAGCGCTTCCTTCTTCGCAACGAACGCAGCTGATCCGCTTATTGCAAAACCGTGCGGTATCCGAAGTACCGTCATATTTGTTCGATAGCGTGCGTGCGCGCGAACATTTAGAAAAATTGCTGGGAGTGCGGCATTTGGACGGATTTGGTATTACGAGCGAAGAAACAGCGTTAGGTTGTGCGGATGCATTGGTCTTTTACATTACAGAAAACTTGCGACATTCTCCCAAAAATTTGAAAAAGATTGCGCGTTATCATTGTAAAAAAAGCTTGTTGTTGGACGCTTCGACCTTGCAGCATTTGGAAATTTTTCAAACGCAACGAGGAACGCGTGAAGGCTCCTTGTGGGAATTTTTAGATGTTGCAGAAACCGCCGCCGGAAGCCGCTTAATTCAACAATTCCTCATTAGCCCATTGATTGATTTAGAGCAGATTGCTTATCGACAGAATTGTATTCAAGCGTTTTATGATGCCCCGATGGAAACGCACACGGTGCAATCGATTTTGAAGAAGACGCGGGATTTATCGCGTATTTTATCCCGTTTGCACAATCGTATTCGATCACCGAGAGAATTGGGTGCCGTTTTGGATACCTTGGAGCAATTGCCGCTGTTAAAAAATACACTGCAAGGTTTTTCATCGCCTGAAATTCAAGCCTTGTGTCGAGAGATTTTTTTGTTTGATGAATTAAAAGCGTTGTTGAAATCTGCGCTCGATGAAGATTTGCCGACGGATTTATCCGAAGGTGGATACATCCGTTCGGGCTACGATCCACAATTGGATCATCTGCGTACCGCGCAGCAAGAATCGCAACTATGGTTGCGACAGTTTGAGGAGCAGGAGCAGAAAGCGACTGGTATCCGAAATTTGCGCGTGAAATACAATTCCGCGGTTGGGTTTTTTATCGAGATTACGAAGTCAAACCTTGCATTGGTACCGACGCATTACATCCGGAAGCAAACGATGACGCATTATGAGCGTTATTACACGCCGGAGTTAAAAGAAAAGGAAGATTTTATCTTACATAGCCACGATCGATCGATTGAAAAGGAAAAAGAAATTTTTTCCCTCTTAATTGCAGCGGTATTAGAACAGACCGATGCATTGCAAAAGACAGCGTCTGTTTTGGCGCAATTGGACGTCTTTTCGGCGTGGAGTGAATTGGCTCGCGAACAGCATTACTGCCGTCCGTTGGTGGATCAAAGCGGCGTGTTAGATATTGTAGAGGGGCGTCATCCGATTGTTGAAAATGCGTTGAAAAAGAAAAATACCGCTAATGCGTTTGTGGCTAATGATTTACATTTATCGGTTCATCAGCAGCAAATTATGGTATTGAGCGGGCCGAATATGGCAGGAAAGTCTACCTTTATTCGGCAAAATGCTTTGATTGCATTGATGGCGCACGTGGGTTGTTGGGTGCCGGCCAAATCGTGCCATATCGGTTGGATCGATCGCATTTGTTCTCGCGTAGGAGCGAGCGATGATTTAGCCTGTGGACAATCTACTTTTATGGTAGAAATGCTGGAAACAGCCAATATTTTACACAGCGCAACCAACCGTGCGTTTATTATTTTGGATGAGATTGGTCGCGGAACCAGTACCTACGATGGCTTGAGTATCGCTTGGTCCGTTGTGGAATATTTGCATCGAGGGGTAGAACAAGGCCCCCGCACCTTGTTTGCGACGCATTACCATGAATTGACGCAATTGGCAGAATTGTACCCGCGAATTTTCAATATGCATATTTTGGTTCGTGAGTGGAAAGAAAACATTTTGTTTTTACACCAAATTTGTCCGGGCAGTGCACACCGTTCGTACGGGATTCAAGTGGCGAAGTTGGCGGGTCTGCCACCGGCCGTAATTGAACGCGCGAAAGTGATTTTAGAAAAACTGGAAAGAGAGGGACGCGTGTTGCAAAATTTACTTTCGAAACATCCATCGACGGATACAACGCCCCAATTGGTTTTGTTTGAGCAAGATGCCTAAACGTACCGTTCAATACGTAAGCGGGTTGAAAAAAATGATGATTTTCCCTTGCTATGTATTTTTGCGGCTGTGGTACCTGACGATACGGATTCGAATGGATGAATCCAGCCGGGCCATTTTGCATTCTTCACCGAACGCAGTTTGTGTCATTTATTTTTGGCACCAACATTTGTTTATTATGCCAAAGTTGCGAAATTTTCGGAAAGGTCGCTTGCTGTATGGTTTAATTAGTGCGAGTAAAGATGGTGCTTTTTTGGATGAATTGGCGAAATGGTTTCATGTGAAAGCGATTCGTGGTTCGAGTACCTGGCGCGGTGGGATTGCTTTACAAGAATTAGAACATTGTTTGCATCCTGATTGCGATGTCATCATTACGCCGGATGGGCCTAAAGGTCCTCGGTGTGTGTGTAAATGGGGGTCGTTCAAATGGAGTTGGCATCATCGTTTTTCGGTACTTTTGTTGCGTGTTGAAGAAAAGCACGTTTGGCATTTGCCTTCCTGGGATCGTTTTTGCATTCCGATCCCATTTTCGACCGTTCGAATAACCGCGCAAGAGCTTTCAACGGAAACGTTTACTTGGGAAGCGTTCCAGGAAAGAGCATCCAAGTACCTATAAAAATTTTTTAGAAACGTTCGGATTGTTTAAAAATCTTATTTTTATGCATTGACAAAAGATGGGGATCTTTTTTAATAAAACTATCCTTATTCTCTCTAATTAAATTCCTTTAAGTTTTTTCTATGAGCCAAAATTCACAAACAGAATGGCTGGTGGTTCCGGAAGCCAAGCAAGAATTGAGTCGTGGCGTGAAAATGCGTCGAATGCGAAGACCTCTTTTGAAAAAAAACAAAAAAATAGATGAGGTTGCAGAAGCAATTTCGGAGAAAGAAAACATTTCTCTTTCCCCTTTATCGGAGAATATGCGCGCAGAAGCGGAGGGATCGACGGTACCCGCAACGATTTCGGAAGATTCAGAGCCATCGAAAGATTTTGAGCGAGCAACGGTTCCGGCGGGCAACCATGGCAGTTATGCCAATCGTCGCCTTTTGCGCTTGCCGAACAATCGTTCCGGAAATGTTTTATGCCCGCTGAATTTGCAGAAATATCGTTGGTGGATTGGGCAATTGTGGCAATGGCATGTTGTGAATGACCGCAATGCGTTGGCGAATTTTGTTTCCGAAATGTCAGATGAATCTTTACCGCTATTTTTGTTGAACGATTGGTACGATAAGCCCTTAGAGGATTTATTGGTGGAGATTCCGCAAGAGTTGCAGTCGGCTTCTTTGACTCGGCAAGGAATTTTGCGCGAAAAGATGCGCGCTTTAAGTGAAAAGAAGCATCCGATTTGCGTGGAAGGCATTGTTTCGAAATTACCGAATACAGAGGAATGGTGTCTGTGTTACGCTTCTGACAATTATCAATTGCGTGAATTAAGTGCGTACATTCCCAAGCTGTTAGCACGGCAATATGGCTTGAGGCCTGGGCAATCGGTGCAAGCGCAGCTGTTTATTTCTCCTACATACCAACAATGCCCTTGCGTCATGAAAATTCATACGATCATGGGCAAATCGCCGGATGAAATGCGGACGGTTCCGCATTTTAAAGAGTTGATTCCGTATTACCCCACGCAGCGTATTTTGTTGGAAACAGAGCCGGCGAAGGGATGGGATAATGATGCGATGCGCATTGTGGATACCCTGACGCCGATTGGGTTTGGTCAACGCGGATTGATTGTCGCGCCGCCTCGTACGGGAAAAACGGTTTTATTGCAAAACATTGCGCATTCGATTGTTAAAAACCAGCCGCAGGCGCACTTGATTGTGTTGTTGATCGATGAACGACCGGAAGAGGTCACCGATTTTAAAAATTTATTGCCTGGGATTGAGGTCATCAGTTCGACGTTTGATGAACCGCCGGAAAGCCATGTTCGAGCCGCGAATGTGGTGATTGAAAAAGCGAAACGATTGGTTGAAATGGGGGGGGCGGTGATTATTTTGTTGGATTCCATTACCCGATTGGCTCGTGCGTACAATACGATGTGCCCTAGTTCTGGAAAGGTGCTTTCCGGTGGGGTGGAGGCGAATGCGCTGCAAGGGCCGAAAGGATTTTTTGGGGCAGCGCGCAATATTGAGCAAGGCGGTAGTTTGACGATTCTGGCAACCGCTTTAGTGGATACGGGCAGCAAGATGGATGAGGTAATTTTTGAGGAGTTTAAGGGAACAGGAAATATGGAACTTCACTTGGATCGCAGCCTAATCGACAAGCGAATTTTCCCTGCGGTTAATATTGAAAAAAGTGGTACTCGGAAGGAAGAACTATTGTATCATCCGGATGAGTGGAAGAAAATTATTATCCTGCGTCGAGCCTTACACGGCGTGGTTCCTGCAGCAAATGCAATGGAAATGTTGTTGGAACGCATCCATAAAACTCGTAATAACGTAGAGTTTTTAATGGGGATTACCTAAGGTAAGTTTTTTTGCAGGATGGAGGAGGATCTGCAAAAAATGGTAGAAAACCCAGGATGGTGAAAAAAATTCTGCATAAAATTTTTATGTAGCCGATATATGAACCTTGTAGAAACAGATTCACGATATGATAAAAAGAAAAACAACCAAAAAAGCAAAAACGATCAAGCATTGCTGCCATCGTTCTAGTTCTAAGACGAAAAGCCGCAAGCTGGCTTAATAGCTGACGCGTTTTTGTAGACGTAAAAATCCGCTCTTGAAGAGGGCGGATTTTTTTATGTGCGAAGGTTTTTGAAAGCATGGTAAAAGATTGCATTGCGTTTGTTTTTAAAGCATGGTAAAAGAAAGCCCTCATAGTTCAAGGGATAGAACCGCGGTTTCCTAAACCGTTAATCCCAGTTCGAGTCTGGGTGCGGGCGCCATGGTAGCCATATGAAAAATTCTTTGCTGTGTTTGCTTTTGTTTTGTTTCCTTTTGTCGGGTTGTTCGTGCCGCAAATGGTTCCAGCGTAATCCGAATTATCCTTGTTCCGAACGTACGAAAAAGTTGCTGACCTTTTGGCCAGAGCTTCGTGCTCCTCATAAGCCTAAAGCGATTGTTCCAAAGGAGATGCGAAAACGGTATCGATTGACCAAGGTTTTGGTAGAAGATATCGATTTAGTGTCAAAAAACTACGCATCGTACCAAGGAATTTATGAGGCTTTAACGGGTAAAGAGGCCAAAGGTGGTCGGGTGTTTGTTCGTTTAGATCCAACGCGACGAAGCGGATTGTATTTTGTTGTGAAGTTTAACAATGCGCTATCGATGATTCCGGTAGGGAGCAAAATTACCATTACGTTTCTTGGAAGCGATTCGCCGATTGAGCATGTGCGTACGTGGTATATGCCGGCGGTAAAACACCGATTACATTGGCAAAATGAGCTTTGGTTACAAGTGACCGCTGAAGGATCGGCCGATATCCTTTCCAAGGAAGCTCAGGAAGAATTAAAAAAGTCGGAAGCCAAGCGCAAAGAAGATTTTGAGGAAAAGGTACGAAATGTTTGGGATGTGAAAAAGCAAAAAGAACTGACCTTGGAACCGGTCGATAAAAAGGCGCAACGGAAGGTTTCAAGTAGTTTGATTGCTTGGAAAATTGAAATTTGGGCCCCTGATGGTAAATTGTTAGAAGAAAAGACCAGTTACGCATGGTAACCTACGTGCAGGTTTGGCCTTTCTGTTCTGTTTCCCATCCTCTTACGTATACTGCAAAAAAGTCGCTGTCGGTTGGAACGCTGGTTCGTATTCGTGTCCAAAATCGTCGGTTGATAGGGCTAGTGACTAGCGTTAAGGAACAAGCGCCTACGTTGAACATTCCTTTGTTAGAAATTGAAGGGACGGTGTATGATTTTCCGGTTGTTACCGGTGAGCAAATAACTCTCTTACAACGACTTTCTCGATATTATGCCTGTTCGATGTATGTAGCCATGGAAGCGGCAATTCCTTCTTTTTTTCGCACGGGGAAGCCATTCCCAAAGTCTTCTTTTTTGCGAGTAACGCCTGTTGCCCCGTCCTTTTCTGCGCGTGCGATTCGCTTACAGTCGGCTTACCACTGGATTCAACAGCATCCGTTTGTTTCCGAAGACGCTTTTCGGCAGCAATTCCCTAAAAATTTTTCGGTTATTCGCCGCTTGCTAGAAAAGCAGTACATTGAACGAGTTTCGTGCATACCGGAGATAGTATCGGAAGGCGGGAAACGGTTGACCTTAACTGAAGAGCAGCAACGGGTGTTCGATGCATTGCAAGAATCCTTGAAAACGAAAACGTACCGTACGCATTTGTTGATGGGGATTACTGGTTCAGGGAAAACCGAGATTTATCATGCATTGATTCAGCAAGCAAAAGCGTTGGGGTGGCAAACCTTGTACTTGGTCCCAGAAATTATGTTGTCCAAACAAGCGTTGGAGAAATTAAAAGCGCGGTTGTCAGAAACATCCCTTCGCGTGGGTGTTTGGCATAGTCGACTTTCGAATCGAGCAAAAATGCAGCTTTGGGAGCAGTCAATGGCAGGAATGTGCGATGTGATTTTGGGTACCCGTTCGGCGGTTTTTGTTCCGATGAAACGATTGGGGTTAGTGGTGGTGGATGAAGAACACGAGCCTTCGTATAAACAGTCGGAAAATCCGCGTTATCATGGGAG
>JAGDCJ010000022.1 GCA_017958565.1 Opitutales bacterium | reverse complement strand
TCAAGCAGGATGGGCATTTTTTGGGTTTAACGCTTCTTGTTTGTACAATGAGCATTTTGATACAAAAATGAAGGGATTTGAAAAGAATTCAGACGCAACGTGGATGTTTTTTAATCAGGCAGGCCTCTTCAAGAACATAGTTTTCTGTGAACCGAAGGGAAAAGATGGGCAATTGATGTTATACGTTCATCATAACGATTCATCGCTTCACAGCCCTTTATTGCAAAAATTGGGTGATTTCTCTGCACAAGCAAAAGATGATCCGTTTTTTTTAATATGCGCTTGTTCTTTGGAGCAGAAAAAGTGTCTTTTGGAAGATAGACGGTTGTTTCTTTACCAACCCAATGATGCGTTAATCACGAATGATCAATTTTCTGAATATATTCCCGTGAAAGGTGGCCAAAATTCTTTTTTCACGAAAGAATTGTTTATTGAAAAATTGAGCGGAGAACATCGATGGTGGAAAGCTCTGTATCGAGCTGTTAAAGGGGAAGACGATCCTTTTTTCAAAGAAACTTTTTCCAAAGAACCATTGTGTTCGTTGATCAAGGAAGATAGCAACAAAGATCTTTCGGAAGAAAAGGTGATGAAGTATTTTGGAGCATTTTATCAGAAAATTACAACCTTGGATCCCATTTGGGCCGATCCTTTTTTCCGAAACATAGCTAAATTGAAGGAGTGGATGCAAGAAAAGGATCTGATGAAAGCTAGAGTCCCTTATGAAGATATCAGTGAATTCGAATCGGAGGATCTTGCTTTTCCTAAGATAGAACAAGAGGATTTCCATGAGCTAGAACGAATTTGGTTTTGGTTAGGGGTTTACGATGAAAGGGTAGCAAGTCAGTATAAGGCTTTTTTGATAGATAACAAAAAGATTACGAAAGACATGCTTTACGAATGTTTGAAAAACATGCATATATATGGCAACCATTTTGCTTCATTTTATTTTTTGACGAATGAAGATAGATTGATGAAGAAATACAACAAAGGAGACATTTCTTTTCAGGCTATAGGGAAAGGTGATGAAAAGAAAAAAAAGAACCGTTTGGTTTCACAGTGGGTGCAACATCCTTCAGAACCTTTATCGAAAGAATTCATCGAAAAGCATTATAAGGAAATTTTCCAGGGGTTGTTTGGAGAAGAGAAGTAAGTTTGAAAAAATCTTGGATGAGGCAAGCCGATAAGACTTGCCAAGTCCGCGGTGACTTTTTTGGATAAAGTCATGAGGCAGACGGCGATTGTGCCCACGCGTGTGGAAAATTACGCGGAGTGGTATCAACAGGTTGTGCGTGCGGCGGATTTAGCGGAAAATTCGCCGGTACGCGGCTGTATGATCATCAAGCCATATGGGTACCAGTTGTGGGAAACGATCCAAAGAAAGCTCGATGCAGCCTTTAAAGCGACAGGGCATGTGAATGCCTATTTTCCGCTGTTCATTCCTGTTCGTTTTTTGCAAAAAGAGGCCGAGCATGTGCAAGGTTTTGCGAAGGAATGTGCGGTGGTGACCCATTCGCGTTTGCAAGCCAATGAGCAAGGGCAATTAGTGCCGGCTTCGCCTTTGGAAGAACCGCTGATTGTTCGACCCACCTCGGAGACGATTATTGGGGAAGCTTTTTCGCGCTGGATCCATTCTTACCGAGATTTACCGCTGTTGATCAATCAATGGGCAAACGTGGTTCGTTGGGAAATGCGCACGCGGTTATTTTTGCGCACGTCTGAATTTTTGTGGCAAGAAGGGCATACAGCTCATGCAACCGAGAAAGAGGCGCGTGAAGAAACGCTGCGAATGTTGGAGGTGTATCGAAACATCATAGAGGAAGATTTAGCAATCCCAGCCTTGGTTGGAGAAAAAATTGCGAGTGAGCGTTTTCCAGGTGCGGTTGCAACGTACACTTTAGAAGGAATGATGCAAGATCGCAAAGCGTTGCAGTTAGGGACTTCCCACTTTTTAGGGCAAAATTTCGCGAAAGCGATGAACATCCAATTTGTGGATGCCCATGGGCAGACGCAGTATGCATGGACCACTTCTTGGGGATTAACCACGCGGTTGATTGGGGCAATGGTGATGGTGCATTCCGATGATGATGGATTGATTCTGCCGCCGCGTGTTGCGAATACACATGCAGTCTTGTTGCCAATTATTCATGAGGAGGCACAGCGTTCGAATATAGAGCGTTTTTGTGAAACCTTACAGCAGCACTTGCAAGCGCAAGCCAGCGCGTATCCATTGCAAATTCAATTCGATCGGCGTGATCTACGGGGTGGGGAAAAACGTTGGCAAGCCATTAAAAAAGGAACGTGTTGTTTGATTGAAGTTGGAGCAAAAGAAGTGGAGCAAGCGACCGTAACGGTTTCCTGGCGCGATACGTTGCAAAAAACAACGGTTCCGGTGGATAATTTTGTAAGTTCTTTCGTGGATGGCTTGGAGCAATTGCAGCAGCGGTTAGCAACCCGTGCGAAAGCGTACCGAGATCAATCGATGAGGCGCATGAAAACCTCGGATGAATTGAATCAATTTTTTCAGTCGGACAGAGGGTTTGCGTTGGCTTATTGGTCAGAAGATCCCGTTGTGGAAGCAAAATTGAAAGAAGCTTTAAAAATAACGGTTCGCTGTTTGCCGCAAGATTATGAAAAAGAGCGTGGAAAATGCTTGTTTACCGGGAAACCGAATTGTCCGCTGGCGGTATTTGCAAAATCTTATTGAATATTTTTTCCAAAATTTTTACTTTTTTGAAAAAAATTTTTTGAACATTGAGGATTTACCGGAGTTTGATCAAGGTTTTTGCGTAAAAAGGAAAAGATTTTCATCGATTTTTACGAAGCAATTTGATAAAATTTTTACATGAAAGTTGCTTTGTTGACATCTGGTGGGTTAGCGCCTTGTTTGTCCGCGGCTGTCGGGTTTTTGCTTCAACGTTATGATGATTTAGATCCAGATACGGAGGTGATTGGGTATCTCAATGGATATCAAGGGTTGCTGCAAGGGCGTTCGCGGATTTTTCCTCGTTCGGTACGCAAACAAGCTTCGCGGTTGCTTGCGTTTGGGGGTAGCCCGATTGGCAATAGTCGTGTCAAGTTGTCAAATACGGCGGATTGTGAGAAAAAAGGGTTGATCCGTCCGGGCGAGAATCCGTTTGAAGTAGCTGCGAAACAATTGATGGCGGATCACGTACAAGTATTGCATACGATCGGAGGAGATGATACAAGCACAACGGCAGCGGAATTAGCGAAATTTTTACAAAAAAACCATTATCCATTACAGGTGGTTGGTTTGCCTAAGACGATCGATAACGATATTGTTCCGGTTCAATTGAGTTTAGGAGCGACCACAGCTGCGGAGCAAGGAGCGTTATTTTTTGAAAACATCGTGCATGAACATACTACCACACCGGGAATGTTGATTGTTCATGAAGTGATGGGTCGCCACTGTGGGTGGTTGACCTATGAAACCGCGCGGTGTTATTGCGAACGATTCAAGCAGCGTCGGTTTGTCCCGGAGTTAGGATTTTTGCAAGCTGCCTTCGAAATTCATGGAATTTATGTGCCAGAAATTCCGTTTGATTTAGAAGTAGAGGTTGCGCGTTTGAAGCCTATTTATGAACGACTTGGTTCGTTGAATCTGTTTGTGAGTGAAGGAGTTGGGCTTGATTCCATGGTTTCTTTGATCGAAGCGGATGGAAAAAAATTGGAACGAGATGCCTTTGGCCACATTAAAATGGCGGATGTAAATGTTGGTCAGTGGATTGGAAAAGAGTTGCAAAAGCGGATTGGAGCGAAAAAGTTGTTGGTGCAAAAAAGTGGGTACTTTGCTCGTTCTGCACGTGCAAATGCTGCCGATTTACACCGAATCCAATCGTATGTTGATTACGCGGTTGAGTGTGCCTTCAATAGGCAAAGCGGTTTGATCGGACAGGATACGCGATACCATAATCAACTGCGTTGTATTGAATTTGAGGCTGTTTCTGGCAATCGTCCCTTAAATGTGCAAGATCCCGGTATAAAAGCGTTTTTGACGCAAATTCATGATCCGCAATAACGGCAGGCTATCGGCAGATTTTTTAATAAAACTTTTCGATTTTTTCTTTGCTGAAAAGAAGAGCCTTGATGCTCTTTTTCGGTCGCTGATCGATGCAACAATGATGCAGATAATAATGATGAACAGAATGTGGAACTAGAGTTTCCATGTTGACCTTTTGAGGATCGATCCCTTGTTTTTTTAAAATTTTGAATAATTGATCCTGAATGGTTTTTTTTGAGACTTTGCTTTTTATAGGTTGTAAATAAAACCATATTCGAATGTTGGGATCTTTTTCATGAATGTAAAAATCTCTTTTCGGTAAAACATGGAATAGGTTTTTTTGAAACTTTTCATACTGTCCCGTTACAGAAAACCAATGCTTAGCAGGAATAGGATAACAGTCATCCTTTCCCTTTAGATACATTCGATCGTGAAATAATCCGATCAGTCGGATATGATTTCGTAAAACCGTAAATGCGTACGTATCATATTGAAAACGGAGGTACCAAGCTTTAAGCGAAATAAGCAAAGCAACCGTAAAGATTAAAGAAAAAAGCCAAAATAAGCTTTTTTTTGAAAAAATGTTTTTTATAAAAACGTTCCTAATGTTTGTAAAACCTCTACGCAGCGGTTGCTATAACCCCATTCATTGTCATACCAACTGACCAACTTAAAAAAATGATCGTTCAGTTCCATGCTAGAACCGGCATCAAAAATGGAAGAGCGAGTATCATGAATAAAGTCACTCGAAACCACTTCATCTTCGGTATAGCCTAAAATTCCCTTTAACGGACCATTGGCAGCTTCTTTCATCGCCTGACAAATTTTTTGGTACGAAGTGGCTTGCGTTGTACGAACGGTCAAATCGACGACGGAAACGGTTGGCGTTGGGACTCGAAAAGACATTCCGGTTAATTTCCCTTTGACAGCTGGCAAGACCAAACCTACCGCTTTTGCTGCTCCTGTGGTGGAGGGAATAATGTTGATTGCTGCGGTGCGTCCACCTTTCCAATCTTTTTTGGAAGGGCCATCGACGGTTTTTTGTGTAGCGGTATAACTATGAACGGTGGTCATGAATCCTTCTTCAATTCCAAAGTGATCCAGTACCACTTTTGTGATGGGTGCCAGGCAGTTGGTTGTGCAAGAAGCGTTGGAGATGATGGTATCGGAACGTTGTAATTCCTGATCGTTTACCCCCATGACGATGGTACGGATGCCCTCTCCTTTTGCTGGAGCGCTGATGAGCACTTTCTTTGCTCCAGCGGTTAGGTGCCCTTGCGCTTTTTCGGCGCTCGTAAACAATCCCGTTGCTTCCAAAACAACATCTACCGAAAGTTCTTTCCAGGGAAGTGCAACAGGCCCTTCCTTTACCTCTAAACAGCGAATGGACTGACCATTGACGATTAACGTGTCTTTTTCCTTCGCTTCCACAGTTCCTTGTAGACGACCTTGCGTGGAATCGTATTTTAATAGATAGGCTAAATGATCCGCTCCTACTAAATCGTTGATCGCGACCACTTCGATTTTATTTCCTAACAATTCTTGCTCAGTAATGGCACGAAAAACTAAACGGCCAATACGACCAAATCCATTGATTCCAATTCGAACTTTCATTTAAGAAAAATTATACAAGGTTTTTGTAAACATGTAAAGGGTGAGAAATTTTCAACATTTTAAAAATGCAAACAACCGATTAACGTACTGCTACTTTTTCGTGGTTTTCAATCGGATGAATAAGATGCGCTTGTCGTTCCATTGCATCGACCAATTCTTTAAAATCATCGGAAGATTGGTATAAAGATTGAAAGCTTCCTTCAGCTTTGATCCGACCTGCTTCCATCAAGAAAAGCCGATTGCATTGTTTGAGAGTACCCAATCGGTGAGCAATTGCGATGATGGTACAAGTTTTTTGTAAGGACGAAATGATGTTGGAGATTTTTTCTTCTGTAATGGCATCCAAAGAAGCAGTGGGTTCATCTAAAATAAGCACTTTGGGTTGGCTGTATAACGCACGTGCGATCGCGATTCGTTGTTTTTGTCCACCTGAAATATTTTTCCCCATTTCCTCTAGATACGTATCGGGCTGAAATTCTTCTAATTGAGTGAGTTCCATTACTTTTTCGACCCGTTTTCGATTGAAATTACTTTCAAAGGCAATATTTTCTGCAAGAGTTCCAGTAACGATACAGGGTGATTGAGAAACATATCCGAAGAAAGGAGCTAATTGATTATGTGACGTAATAGAGCATCCATCGATGGAATACGTACCTTTATCAAGAGGTAATAACCCAAGAATGAGATCAACAAGCGTGGTTTTCCCTTGCCCTGACTTACCGACGAGTCCGATGAAATCGTGCTCTTGAATCGTGAGGGAAATATTCTTCAGGATTTCTTTAGAAGGCTCATAGGAGAAATAAACATGTTCCAATTGAATTTGGTGTCGAAAAGTAACCAATTCCCCGTGGTAGGGAGGAAGTTGGCGATATTGAAGGAAATTATAAAATTGATTGACTGCTAATACGCCTTCGTTTACCTGTGATAATATTGCCTTGTTTGAAAAAATACGGTTCCCAAAAGGGAGCATTCGGGTCAAACCAATTAGCAAAAAAGAAATTTGTAGCAAAAGTACATGAATAGGAATCCGTATGCTGAAAAATGCAACAAGCATGCCTAAACCAACTACTGTGAAGAGTTCGAGAAAAAATGGAGAAGAATTACCTAAAAACATTATATAGGCTTCTTGTGATATCGCTTGTGACATCCGTTGTGTAAAAGTTTGACGGGGCAAAATATTTTTATTACTGATGACACTTTCTTTGTATGAAATCACATGTGTCAATAAAGCTTGAGCTTCTTGTTGGTAGATATTACCGGATGAAAGTTGGATTCGTTTACATCGTTTGTATATAGACAAAATTATACAAAGCCATACAAATAATCCAGTAGTGAAGAGAGGAGTTACCCATACTAAAATAAATAACATTGATAAAAGAATAAGACTATTTGCCAAGTAAGCGGTATAACTTGTTAAAAACAAGTAACAATTTCTTATGAATGACTGGTGAATTGTTTGTAATTTCGCGTGTTTGATTTTTAAAAAAGCGGTATAAGTTAGATTTTTTTCAAGTGAAAAGAGTTTTTTATTTGCAGAAAAAACAAATGTTTTTTCAATTTGAAGAAGTATGGAATTAGCATAAATCGATAAGAGATCTTTTACTGTGATTGAGAGGATACTTGCTATGGCAAAAACAATTACGGTTTGTGTGGGAGGAAAAGAACAAAACCAATGAGGTAAAAACGTAAGTTCTTTACCGGGTTGCAGCAAGTACTGAAGCACAGGCAGAAGCAGGCCGATTCCAATGCATTCTAAGGCAAGACAGACGAGAGAAAGAATCCAATAACCAACCAATCGTTTTTTTTGTTCCGTCAGAAAATTTTTGTAAAACTCTTTGATCAGGCTATAATAGAAAAACTTATCTAAGAATGATAAGAATCGATTTTTCATGAATTAAAAGGTAACTTTGCAGCCGAATCGCCAAGTCGAAAAGTGTGAACGGTGTGTAGCAGTATTAATGAGGGTATCAGGTTTTGTTCCGCCAGAATTATAAGCGAAGGTAGGACCTGCATAAAACCAACAACTCTTTATCTTATATGTTAAAAAAATTCCGGTTTCAAGATTAATGTAACGATATTTGCGATTTCGCTTCCCCGCATGAGGGCCATAGGGGCGTTGACCTTTCCAGAAACCAAGTTTATTTTCCCAAACGATCGAAAGTCGATCGAGGTCAAAAATCGATAAGTCAAAGTCGTAATGAAATTGATTTTCTATACCCCATTGATGCCGATTGTAATCCCAAAAAAAGTAACAGGAAGGCTGCATGAGCAAGTCGGAACGAACGCCGTAATAATTTTCGGTCCAGTGTGGTAACAATTCGAAGGTTTGGCGGGATAAGCGTGTGTAGGATAATCCTACGTCGAGTGTAAAATGCTCCGTGGCTTTTTTTAAAAATCCGCCGGCGAATTTCCATCGATTGGAGAAAAGCGATCGGTTTTGCAAGGGAAGTATCGTTTCACAATCTCCGTACAAGCCCCATTGTTCCTTTCGTATGAGTCCGGTTAGGTGGGAATAAAAGCTGTTTTGAGCAACCAACCGTCCGCGCTCAAGTGATTTCGTGCGTCCTTCAAAAGTAGCGTTTACAGTACCCTTGGACCATTTGGATTGCCAATCGGAAGCAAAGGAAGAACAACCGATGCACAAAATCCATAAGATGCAACCAAAACGCATAAAGTTATTTTTATCTTATGGATTTTTTGTGCAAAAAGAAATCCACATTTTGAAAAAAGGTTTGGTGGAACATCAATCAATGGAAAATTTTTTCGATTTTTGCCGATGGATTACTTTTCGATTGTATACATTTTATGGATTGGTAAAAAGTGCAAGAGGCGGTTGATCAAGAAAACACCCAAGGATGGCGAGCATAGATTAGCTTTCGCGATAAAAGTTTTTGGAAAAAGCTTGCCTATCTAGTATTTTCTTTGCTTTTTTTTAAAAAAAGAAAGAAGAATTTATGTCGCGGATTTGTTTTGTTACGGGGAAGAAACGGGTAATCGGTTCTCGTATTAGCCGCAAAGGTCAATCGAAAAAAAGTGGTGGAATCGGGACGCACGTAACAAAGAAGTGGCCTCGTATTTTTAAGCCAAATTTACAACGTGTGAAAATTAAGTTGCCAAGCGGACAAGTTCGTCGTGTGTGGGTTTCGGTAAAAGCGATCAAAGCGGGCTTGGTCCAAAAAGTTATTTAAGTACGTTTGCCGTTTCCGTTTCTAAAGAAAGATTTTTGCCAACCTTCCATCGAAAAATTTTCTAGAGGCAACTCCACGGGAGTTTTTTCCATTTTTGAGTGGGATTAGGAGAATTTTCATGGATAACCTATCCTTTGGATAAGAAAATTTCGATGCGTATTTCGGATACGTTATCTTCCTTAACTCGTTATTTCACGCAACATGGGATCGAACACGCGCGAACCGATGCAGAGTGGTTATTGGCCACCGTACTCGGTTGCAAGCGGTTGGAACTTTTTTTAGATATCCATCGAGCGTTGTCTGCGGAACAAGTTGCGCAATTACGGTCCTGGAGCATTCGTCGAGCGAAACGAGAACCCTTGCAGTACATTATTGGCTCCGTGGAATTTTTTGGCAAAACGTTGCAGGTTGACCCACGTGTGCTGATCCCGCGTCCAGAAACGGAAGAGTTAGTATATCAGTTGCAGCAACGTTTTCAAGGGAAACGTCCACCAGCTACAGGCCTAGATTTAGGAACCGGAAGCGGCGCCATTGCGATTGCGTTAGCTTCCCTTTTCCCGCAGTTGCAGATCGTAGCGGTGGATCATTCCATGGCGGCTTTGGAAGTTGCGCAACGCAATGCAGAAAAACATTTTTTTCATCAACGGATTCAATTTTTGTGCAGTGATTGGTTTGAAAAAGTGACGGGTTTGTTTGATGTGATCGTAGCAAATCCGCCCTATTTAGGGGATGATGAGATAGAAGAAGCGCAACCAGAAGTGCGTTGTTTTGAACCGCGAGAGGCCTTATGGTCAGCTGAAAATGGGCTGTCTGCTGGTAAGAAAATTTTGTCTGAAGCACCGCGCTATTTGAATCCAGGTGGCGTATTGGTGATGGAAACCGGATGCCGTCAAATGGCAGCGTTGCGAAGGATGGCTACTGGTTGTGGTTATACAAAAACGCAATCTACGCTTGATTTATCGGGACGAGAACGTTATATTTGGGAATGGGTAGCATGAAGCGTGTTTTGTTGAAATTGAGTGGGGCATTTTTAAAAAGTTCATCGTCCCTTTGGGATTTAGAAAAATTGCAAGCGATTGGCGACCAACTGAAACGCTTGCAGTCAGAAGGCGTACAGCTTGCTGTGATGGTGGGTGGCGGCAACCTTTTCCGCGGTGGTCGAAATGAATACGTATTGGAACGATTCGATGCGGATGAGATTGGGCGTGCGGCAACATGCATCAATGCCCTATTTTTACGGTCTTTTTTCCAAAAAATCGGTTTAGTGACCCTTGTGTATGGAACTGATTTGGTCGGCGGATCGATTGCACCGTTTCAATTAGAGCAAGCGCGGAAGGAATTTGCCAAAGGAACCGTCTTGTTGTTAGCGGGCGGAATCGGCCATGGTATCTTTTCCACCGATACCGCAGCGGCTTTGCGTGCGATTGAATTGTCGGTAGAAGGAATTTTGAAAGCAACCAATGTCGATGGGGTGTTTGATCAAGATCCTGCGCAATTCTCGAATGCGCAACGCTTGGATCGTTTAACGTTTCAGCAGGCATGGGAGGGGCGATATGGCGTCATGGATGCTTGTGCTTTTGCATTGTGCCGGGAGCAACAATTGCCGATATTTGTGTTCAATGCTCAGCATCCGGAGGCAATTTACCGAGCAGTGCATGAAACTTTGATGGGGACATGGATCCGAGGATAATTTTGTATAGGATGAGTTACGTTTCTATCGAAACAAGGTGCTGATGTGAATTTTTTGGAAGAAGGTAAGAATGGATAAAAATGTTTTTTTGAAAGAAATGGAGAAATCGATGCAACAAACGTTGGAGCATACGCTTCGGCAATTTGGTACGTTGCATACCGGAAAAGCTTCTACGCAGATGTTGGAAAACGTGCTGGTAGAAGTGTACGGTTCGAAAATGCGCTTAAAGGATATCGCGACGATTACCACACCCGATGCGCGAAGTTTACGCGTGCAGGCGTGGGACCAAAACAATCTGAAGCCGATTGAAAAAGGGATCTTGTTGGCGAATTTGGGAATCCACGCGTCGGTGATGGGAGAAAGCGTGTTTTGTCCCCTTCCTGAATTAAGCGGCGAACGTCGAAAAGAACTGGTGAAATTAGCGGGAGGAATGGCAGAAGAAGGAAAAGTTTCGATACGCGGCTGTCGCCATGAGACGTTAGAAACAATAAAAGCAGAAAAAAAGGCCGGTGTTTATACGGAAGATGACGAGAAAAGGCTTGGGAAAGAGGTGCAAGCGATTACCGATCGTTATGTGGCAAAGATCGATGATATTTTATTGGAAAAAACGAAAGAATTAATGGAGATATAACGCTTCCTCGTGGGTTTTACCTTCCTTTGTTGGATTGAGGTTCTCGAGCAAAACGATTGGTTCTTGTGCCAGAAGAAAGGGTAGAAGTTGAATGGTGAACTTCTGTATGCGCAGATTGACGTACGGAGGAAGCGGGAGAAGGAGATGCCTTTTCAAGGTTTTCTGAACGATTGGGTCGATGTTTCATCGGTGCGTGCCCAGTGATTCTCCGAGATCGATTTTCTTGATGAAAACGATTCCTGCTTATGGTGTTTGGCGAAGGGTTTTCGATGGATATATCGGCCTTCTTTTCGATATCGATCGGATGAGAACGGATGACTTGAAAAATTTGTTCATTAACTTTTTTAAGGGCATCCTCGTACCCCTGTTCGATGCCTTTCGAAAGGGTCCCGCCAGTTAGCTGGCATAAAACATCCGTTTTACTTTTGGTTAATTCCGTTTGGAGCTCTCGTAATGCCGCCAGAGACAATCCATCCGCTTGATAAGCTTTTTCAAAAAGGGGTAAGGAAAAACAGGTCACGCGACGGCAATCCTCATTTCGTTTTTGGAGGTCATTCCATATGGGATTTTCCGTTGCGAGTTGGTGGCTACCGAGTTGTGTTTTCCATCGATCGCATGTCTTCAAATCAATTTCTGAGGGACGATAGTGGTGTTTGGTGCATTGTTGCAGAATTTTTTGTTCTAATGCTTCTAACGTTTGATGAGCATCCAACATGTCTTGTAAATCTTTCTCAAGAGCATCGATTTCTTCCAGCTTCGGTAGGTCTTTGGTAGAGATAGTTTCTATATCATTGGAAGAGGAAGGAAAATGAAAGATTTTTTTGATGTTACGAATGTTTTGATCGGCCTTCTCAAGAGAAGGCTTGTCGACATTATCCGCTTCTTTTCTTTTGTCGCGTATTGCTTGCTGCGTGCTATCCAAGAGCGCATGAAAAAGTTCTCCCGTATGATCCTTTTGCTCCGAAGAAGCTTGTTGGATCGCATTGCGGAATGTTTGCGTGCTTTCAGCAAAGGATTTGGCATTCGATGATCCAAACAAAAAGTTGCAAAGCGCCTGAAAGAAATCTTTTACCTTTTGGAGAAATGCTCCTAAGGTACTTTGAGAAGTAGCCTTTGTAACCATGCACGTGTTGACATCGGTTGACGAGGAAATGGAAGGGACGTTCGATTGATTGATTTTTTCTGCGACAGTTGAATCGTTCGATGGTTGGTTGATTTGAACCTCCGTTGTATTGAGAGGCACTTGATGACCTTGTACAAGGGAAGTGCGGTTGAATGTATCATTCGTAAGAGGATTAAGGGACATAGGGAGAAAAGTTTCTAAAGAGATAGATCGGATTTTTTCCATAAAACAGCAGGAATTTTTTTATAAAAAGTAGATTTCCAGCCTTGCTAAAAACGCTTTGTTTGATACAACAAAATAGAGTATGGCTGAAACGTACGATGCATCAAAAATTCAAAAATTAGAAGGATTGGAAGGGGTTCGAAAGCGTCCCGATATGTATATCGGAGATACGCATGAGAGAGGTTTACATCATTGTGTTTACGAGTTGGTCGATAATGCGATTGATGAGTCCATGGCGGGGTATTGTACCGAGATTAAGGTAGGGCTTTATTTGAACGGTGCCTGTTCGGTCGAGGATAATGGCCGTGGAATTCCGGTTGATATTCACCCAGTGTATAAAATTCCGGCGGTAGAATTGGTGATGACCAACCTGCATGCGGGTGGAAAATTTGGCAAAGGTGCCTATCAAGTTTCGGGAGGATTGCATGGAGTGGGAGCCAAATGCGTCAATGCGGTTTCCGAAGCATTCGAGGTGGAGGTTCGGCGCGATGGAAAGCTTTACAAAATGAGTTTTTCGCGCGGGAAAACGGTCGAAAAACTGACGGAGATAGGAAGTAGTAGCCATACCGGTACGCGCATTACCTTTTTACCCGACCCGGAAATTTTTGAAGAAACACGCGAATTTAAGTACGAATTGTTAGCAAAACGGTTGCGCGAATTGGCCTTTTTGAATCCCGGAATTCGTATTGAATTAAATGATGAGCGAGTGGAAAAGAGTGAAGTGTTTCACTTTGACAAAGGGATTTCGCAGTACGTTTCGTTCCTGAACCGCAACAGAACCGTTCTGCACCCGCAGCCGATTACCTTTTCGGGACATTCGGACGTAACGGATGCGCACGGGAAAACAGGGCGTGTTTGCGTCGATATTGCGATGCAGTACAACGATGGATTTAACGAACAGATTTACGCCTATGCGAATTCTATCGCCAATGTCGAGGGAGGAACGCACTTGTCGGGTTTCCGAACGGCCTTAACGCGGGTTATTAACAGTTATGGGAAGGCTAACAACCTGATGAAGGAAAAGGATCCTGCGTTGATGGGAGAAGATGTGCGGGAAGGATTGGTCGCGATTATTTCTGTAAAAGTTCCAGAGCCGCGGTTCGAAGGCCAGACAAAAACGAAGTTGTCGAACAGTGAGGTGGATGGAATGGTTCAAAAAATTGTGGGGGATTCGCTCAAATATGCGTTTGAAACGAACCCGAAATTAGGGAGGCTGGTTGTCGAAAAGTGTTTAGGGGCAGCTCGAGCGCGCGAGGCCGCTCGAAAAGCGCGCGATACGGTTCGAAAGGGTGGCTTAAGCATTACCGGATTACCGGGCAAGTTGGCCGATTGTTCCTCACGGAAGCCGGAATTGTGCGAATTGTTCATTGTAGAAGGAAAATCCGCCGGTGGTTCTGCAAAACAAGGGCGTGATCGACAATATCAAGCGATTTTGCCGATTCGCGGAAAAATTTTGAATGTCGAAAAAGCGCGTTTGGATCGCGTGCTGAGTAATGAGGAGATCCGTACGATTGTAGCAGCTTGTGGTACAGGTATCGGAGAAACAGGGGAAGGTGCGTTTGATATTACCAAAGCGCGGTACCATAAAGTAGTGATTATGGCGGATGCGGATGTGGATGGTGCACATATCCAAACGTTATTGCTGACCTTTTTCTTCCGTCAAATGCGTGGGTTGATTGAGCATGGGTACATTTATATTGCACAGCCGCCGTTGTATAAGATTAAGCGGCGTAAGCGTGAGCAGTATGTGGATAATGATGCGCAATTGAATAAGATTCTTTTGGAATTAGGTTCCGAAGGGGTGCAGTTAGTTCGAAATCGCGATCGCAAGTGCTTCTCTGAAGCGGAAATTACGACACTTTTGCGAATGTTATCAAAATTGGAGCAGTTGGGTGCATCGGTGGTCCGTCATAGTTGTGATTTACACGCATACATGGATCGATTGGATCGGCAGACCTTGGAAGTACCCAAGTATTTAGTGCGTATTCGGAATGGGAATAAAGAATCCTTCCAATTTTTGAAAAACGATGAAGAGCGTTCTCGTTTTTATGTCGAAAATCATCTGACGGATGACCTATACACTACCACAATTGTACGAGAAATGGAGCAGGATGGGCAGAAATTTTCGCAACGGATCACGGTTAGTGAGATTTTTGAGCATACCCAAATCACGCAAATTTTAAAACAGTTAACGGAGCTGTTAGGTCCGCTGGATTCCTTTCTCCCGACGGAAAAGCGGCAGTTTACGTTACAAGATCCGAATCATCCAGGGAAAGAAGCGGAAATTTCCGTCCCAACTTTGTTGGATTTTGTAGATGCTGTTCGGCAATTAGGTCGGAAAGGGCTACATATTCAGCGGTATAAAGGTTTGGGAGAAATGAATGCGAAGCAGTTGTTTGATACAACCATGAATCCGAAAACGCGTCGCATGTTACGAGTGCGCTTGGAAGATGCGGTGGAAGCGGAGCAAATTTTTTCCATGTTGATGGGAGATGATGTTCCAACGCGGCGAGCTTTTATTGAAGATAATGCGCTCAATGTTGTGAATTTGGATATTTAGCAAGATTGTTCGAAAGTAGAGAGGGAAGCAATATGGATGAAAAAAAAGAATTTTTAATCGATACCGATATCAAAAGCATCATGAAGTCGGCGTACATCGATTATTCGATGTCGGTCATTGTGAGTCGTGCCTTGCCGGATGTGCGTGATGGATTGAAACCGGTTCATCGTCGTATTTTGTACGCTATGTTTCGCGAAGGATTGCTGCATAATCGTCCGTTTACAAAATGCGCAGGTGTGATTGGAGAAGTGCTGAAACATTACCATCCGCATGGGGATAGTTCTGTGTACGACGCCCTGGTGCGTTTAGGGCAGGATTGGGTGATGCGTTATCCCTTGGTGGATTCGCAAGGAAATTTCGGCTCGATTGATGGAGATTCGCCAGCAGCGTATCGTTATACCGAATGTCGTTTGAAGGATACTGCGGAAGAGTTGCTCCGTGATATGGATGAGGACTCGGTGGACTTTGCACCGAATTATACGGAAAGTTTGCTCGAACCAACGGTTTTACCCTCCGCTCTACCGAATTTGTTAATGAATGGTTCAACCGGTATTGCGGTTGGCATTACGACCAATATTCCGCCGCACAATTTGCGCGAATTGATGGATGCGCTGATTTTGTTAACCGATCGTCCAGAAGCGACCGTGGATGATTTGATGAAAATCATTCAGGGGCCTGATTTCCCGACTGGTGGAACCGTGGTAGGATTTAGCGGGATTCGTTCTTACTTGAAAACAGGCCGCGGTATCCTTCATGTGCGAGGAGAGGCGCATATCGGAGAGCTGGAAGGTGGCAAGGAGCAAATTATCATTACGGAAATTCCTTACAATATCAATCGTGCAAATTTAGTCACTAAAATTGCTGAGTTGGTGCATGAGAAAATTTTGACGGAAATTAGCGACTTGCGGGATGAATCGGATGAAAACACTCGTATTGTGGTGGAATTAAAGCGGGGTGAAGTGCCGCGCGTGGTTTTAAACAAACTGTACCAATTGACACCGTTAGAAGCTTCCTTTGGGGTGATTTTGTTGGCGTTAGATCAGCAGCGGCCCAAGCAGATGAATATAAAAGAGATGCTGGAATGTTACCTGGAGCATCGCCGCGAAGTGGTGTCGCGCCGCACGCGCTTTCGTCTGCAAGAAGCCCAGGAGCGTTTGCATATTTTAGAAGGTTACAAAATCGCGATTGAGCACCTGGATGATTTTGTGAAAATCATTCGCGAATCGGATTCGCGCGAGGCAGCGCATGCGGCCTTAGTAGCAAAATGCAAGCTGACGGATTTGCAAGCCAGTGCGATTTTGGAGTTACGTTTGTACCAATTGACCGGTATGGAACGCGGAAAATTAGATGAAGAATATGCGGAGTTGTTGAAATCAGCCGAAGAATTGCGTCTGATTTTATCCAGCGATGCAAAGTTGCTGTCGGTCATAAAAGAGGAATTTGTGCAAGAGCGAGATCGGTATGGAAATGATCGAAAGACGCGCATTATTCCCGATGAGTCGGAATTTCGAATGGAGGATGTGATTCCGAATGTCGGTTGCAGTATTACGGTTTCTCGCAATGGGTTTATCAAACGGACCGACATCGATGCGTTTCGTTTGCAAAAGCGTGGCGGGAAAGGTGTGGTAGGTGCCGGTCAGTATGAAGAAGATTCCATCGAATATTTCTTTACGGCGAATACGCATGATTCCGTCTTGTTTGTCATGAGTAATGGCCGGTTGTATCTTAAAAAAGCTTATGAGATCCCGGAAGGAGCTCGAACTGCTAAAGGGCGCGCTTTGGTAAATGTTTTTCCGTATTTGAAGCCCAGTGAAACAGTTGCGGTGATGTTACGTTTGAAAGGGTTCGATGAAGCGATTTCGTTGATCATGGCTACTCGCAACGGAGTGGTCAAGAAATCGAAGTTGTCGGCTTATAAGAATTGTCGGGAATCAGGCATTATTGGAATCGAGGTTGATGAGGGCGATAGGGTGATTGGTGCGGAATTGACCTATGGGAACGATGAAGTGATGTTGATTACGCAACAAGGTATGTCGATTCGTTTTTCGGAAAAAGATTGTCGTGAACAAGGGCGTACCACGCGAGGTGTGCGCGGTATTCGTTTGCGCAAGGGCGATTTTGTCAAATCGTTGTTGCGAGTGGATCCTAAACAAACATTATTGATTGCCGGTACAGATGGGAAAGGGAAACAGTCGGAGTTTTCGGAATATCGCCTTCAAGATCGAGGGGGCATCGGTGTGCGTGCGATGAAAACCAGCGGTGTTGCCGGTGCGATTACGGTCCAGCCGGAAGATGAAATGATGCTCTTTACGCAATTGGGACAATCGGTGCGCTCTCCTGTAAAGGATGTGCGTGTGATTGGTCGTACAACCAGCGGCGTTCGTTTAATGGACTTATCGGAAGGAGATACATTAGTGGGAATTTGCAAAGTTGTACAACCGAAGCCAGAAGAAGCGTAAACATTTTTCGATAATACCGGTGTGATGTGAAAAATTTTTCGGGGTAAAGGGATCGTTTTTTGAAAAAACGGCAGATGGATGGTTGTCGAAAATGGAACTATGAGTAAACCCGGTTTCTCTTATGTCATTACAGCACAGGCTGCTACCGGCCGTGCACATTGCGCACGAATCGAAACACCACATGGGATCATTGAGACCCCTAACTTTATTTTTTGTGCAACGCATGGGGCGATCAAAAGTGCGACGATGGAGCAAATGGAAGCGGTAGGTGCGCAGTTCCTTTTAGGGAATACTTATCATTTGTGGTTACAACCCGGGTACGAGATTGTTGCGAAACATGGTGGGTTGCATCGATTTATTGGCTGGAATGGCCCTTTGTTGACGGACTCCGGCGGATTCCAAATTTTCAGCCTCACGTATGGGCGTGTGGTAGATGAAATCAAAGGAAAGGTCCATCGTTCAAAGTTTCCGAAATCGTTGTTAAGCATTACTGAAGAAGGGGCGTTGTTTCGATCGCACATCGATGGTCGTCAGCGATGGTTGACACCGGAAAAGTCGATTGAGATTCAACAGGGGCTGGGAGCGGATTTTATTTTGCCGTTGGATGAGTGTGCTCCGAGTCATTTTAATAAAGAAAAAACGGCTCAGTCGATGTATCGCAGCCATCGTTGGGAAACGCGAAGCTTGCAGTATTTTCAGGAACATTTTACCGATCGACAATGTATGTATGGTATTGTGCAGGGAGGAGAATTTTTAGATTTGCGGCGAGAAAGCATCGATTTTATCAACCAACAGCCGTTTTTTGCACAAGCATTGGGCGGGAGCTTGGGAATTGAAAAAGCGCAAATGTATGAATTGGTGGATGGTATCATGCAGCGGTTGGTATCGCGACCAACGCATTTATTGGGAATTGGTGGCTTGCGAGATATTTTAGAGGGCGTCCAGTCAGGGGTCGATACCTTCGATTGCGTCCATCCAACGAGAATTGCGCGCCATGGATGCGCGTTAATTGCTCGGCCAGAAGCGGAATATGCCAAGGAACATATCAATTTAAAAAATGCCGTTTATCGAGAAGATCAAAATCCGATCGAAACCGATTGCGATTGTTATACTTGCCGCAACTTTACCCGTGCCTACTTGCACCACCTCTTCAAAGCTCATGAAGGAACGGGTGGTTTACTGCTAACGATTCATAATGCACGTTTCATGATGCGTTGGATGGCAGCGATTCGCCAGGCGATTCAATTGGGGCAGTGGGAGGTTTTTTATCGGCAGCATCGCAGACGTTGAGGTTATGGAGAGCACCAGTATTTATCAATCTTTATCGAAAAATGCCTTTTCTGGGAATCCAACGGTCGCTTTTAGGGGACAAAAATTTGATCAACAACAGGTGCTTCTTTTCAGAAAGATCTTGAAAATTATTCGACAAAATCTTTGTAATAAAAATGTACTTGCCTGGATGGCGGAATTGGCAGACGCGCTAGACTCAAAATCTGGTTCTTTCGCGAGAGTGAGGGTTCGACCCCCTCTCCAGGTACCAATGGATAGAAATTTGTAATGCATTCTTACCTTTTTTGTATTTTACCAGTTCTTTCTGCTTTGATTCAAACGATCCATCGAGATGGTTTCTGGTACCAAGGGCTCTTTTTCATCGGATTATTATTATCTTGTAATGTTGTGATGATGCGAATCATGTCTCGATGGTTTTGTAAAGAAAATCTAGTGAATTGGCTTAGTATTGGATGGCTTTTCTTTTGGTATGGTTTGCAGGTTATGTATCATTTCTACAAAGCATTTTGTGTTTATGTTCCATATTCCCCAGGTAGGAAGTGCCTATTTGCGTTTTTGTTTTGTTTCATACTTGTCCTGATTTGCAGGCAATGTGTTCGAAAGAAGGTAACCACAAAGATTTTTCATACCTTTTCTATCGGATGGTTACTGTTTTGTGGGTTTTCGTTCGTCCAAAGTTTATCTTGCCTCCGTTCTACGAAAAAATTGCCAAATGTGTATCATATCATGTTGCGTGCTTATTCCAACGCCGATCACTTGCAAAGAGGAAGGACGCAGTATAACAACATGCCGTTTTATCATGCACTCGAAAGAAAAGGATTTGTATGTTTCCCTTATGCGGTACATTTTCAAGGAAAGGTTGAAGAGAATGTTCGATCGATCTTGAATTTTGGTAAAACGGACCTAAAAGCCCTTTATAGCTATTCGATCCTTAAAAAGGAAGTTTGGGAAACATTACGAAAATTGGGCTACCGTATCCATTTTTTTACCAATGATCTATTGGATTATCATTATCCTAATGAAGCCAGGTCTTGGTTGTCTTTTTTGAGAAAGGATCATACCGAGTATTTATGTTTTGGTCGAAAAAGTTTAGTTGCGCGCCAAGAAGGTCAAAAAGCACAACTCATTTTTGAAAAATTGCAGCAAGGGATAGAAAACGGTCGGGTGAATAATCAATATTTTTATGCTCATTTATCTCAACCTCATCGGTTGTGTTTTGATATCCATGCAAGAGATTTTGCAAGCAATGTGAAAGAGGTCAATCAATGGTTACTGGCTTTTGTTGAAACGATTTTATCGCAGTATCCGGAAAATAATCAGCCAATCATTCTGCTTACAGGGACACATGGGCGTTCGATAGGGGAACCAGAGGAGGATTTTATCCATAGTTGTCTCTTTTGTCTTTATGTTCCAGAAGCATGGCGTAAGGAAGCTGAAAAAGTACACGTCAATCATGTTTATTCTTTGTTAGTTGATCATTTAATAAAAATGTAATGGAAAAGGGTTATGGGGAAAAGTGATTTGGAAATT